>CACJMJ010000042.1 GCA_902594485.1 uncultured Bacteroidota bacterium | reverse complement strand
CATATTAGTGATGATTACAAAACAGTTCTAATCTATATGCATCTAGACGGACAGCCTGTTGATTTATCTAAGTGGAATCAGGAGAATCCATTTATTCCAGTTTATAAATTAAAAGAGGATGGAAAATTTGTTGACTATGATTTAAACAAGATAGCAAATATTGACTATGAGACATTAGAAGAAAAAGATATTCGAATATTTGCAAGGGCATCATCTGATGCTAAGGGACCTGTAATGATGTTAATTCAGGCGATGAAGTTTATGAATTCTAAGAACATTGATAATAAATTCAATTTAAAACTAATAATGGACTTTGAAGAAGAAAAGGGCTCCCCTAGCCTTCCTGATGCAGTTAAAAAGCATAGTACTATTCTCAAAAGTGATGCTTTACTAATATTTGATGGGCCTCAGCACGAATCAGACCTTCCGACTTTAAATTTTGGTAATAGAGGGATTTCTTCAATTACTTTAAAAACATATGGACCAGTTGTACCACAGCATAGTGGTCATTTCGGTAATTATGCTCCTAATCCTGTCTTTAGAATGTCAAACATATTATCATCTATGAAAGATGAAAATGGTATTGTAAAAATAAAAGGATACTATGATGGAATTACAATATCGGATCAAGTAAAAAAATATTTGGATAATGTTCCTGATGATGAAAAAAATATGCTTAATAAAATGCAGTTTAAGAAACCTGAATCTGTTGGAAATTCATATCAAGAGGCAATTCAGTTTCCGTCATTAAACGTTAGAGGAATTAGAGCTGGATGGGTAGAAGATGAGGTCAGAACTATTGTTCCATCAGAGTGCATAGCAGAAATTGATGTAAGACTTGTCATAGAATCAGACGGATATAGACTTCATGACCTGATAAAAAAACACATTGAAAATCTGGGATATGTAGTTCTTGACCATGAACCTTCTAAAGAAGAAAGAATGAAATATGAAAAAATAGTAAAATTTAACTCCACAGTTTCATACCCTGCATTTAGGACAGAAATTGATAGTGATTTAGGGAATTGGTTGTCTAAAACGTTAACCAGAACATTTGGAGTAGAACCTGTGCTTAGAAGAACAAGTGGTGGATCTGTACCAATTTCTCCGTTTGTTAATGTACTAAATATTCCTGCTGTTGGTGTACCTACAGTAAATAAAGATAATAATCAACATAGTCCTAATGAAAATATTAAGTTGATTAACTATATAAAGGGAATTGAAAGTTTTGTAGGGATTCTTTCCTCAGAATTTAAATAGATAAAAATTCAGTTATATTAACTTCTAATTCTTTTAAGATATTATCAGATTTTCTTGGTTGAAATGATTTACCTGTAATCAGATTAAATAACTCAACGTATCTTTTAGAAACGTCATCAATAATTTTATCGGTTATCTCAGGTAATTTTTGATTTTCTTTACCTTGAAATTCGTTTTTAATTAACCATTGTCTAAAGAATTCTTTTGAAAGCTGTTTTGGAGACTCTCCACTATTTACTGCTTCCTCATAACCATCTAAATAAAAATATCTAGAAGAATCTGGTGTATGTATTTCGTCAATTAGAAATAATTTATTATTTGAGTCATATCCAAACTCGTATTTGGTGTCTACTAAAATTAATCCTCGTTCTTTTGCAATCTCAGTACCTCTTTCAAATAATTTATAAGTAACTCTCTCTATTTCTTCATATTGATCAATCGAGAGTATATTCTGACTCAAAATTTCAGATTTTGAAATATCTTCATCATGACCAATTTCAGCCTTTGTGCTAGGTGTAATTATTGGTCTATCGAATTTTTGATTTGATACAAGGCCATTTGGTAGATTTACTCCACATATACTCCTTTTACCTGATTTATATAATCTATCAGCATGTCCACTTAGATAGCCTCTAATAACCATCTCAATTTTAATTGGGTTTAACCTGTGACCAATTGAAACATTTGGGTCAGGTGAAGAAATTAACCAATTATCTATTATGTCTTTAGTGGAATTTAACATTTCAACTGATATTTGGTTAAGCACTTGTCCCTTGTTGGGTATAGACCTTGGCATTACTATATCAAATGCAGAAATCCTGTCAGAGGCAATTATAACTAATTTATCACCC
>CACJMJ010000041.1 GCA_902594485.1 uncultured Bacteroidota bacterium | reverse complement strand
ATAGGAGATTATGCAAAGGGTAATGATTCTGGACTTATTGAAGTGTTTTTAATTGGGCAAGATTTAAATATGGACTATATAACCAACATAGAAAATAAAATTGAAAATTTAATTGGTAGAAAAGTAAGCTTCTATTTAGCTTCTAAATTTCTTTCAGATACCGAACATATTGTATTATTTAATTCAAACAAAGAATGATTGCAAAGAAAATTGAAGAGAGGCCTTGGGGACGTTTTTATGTAATCCATGATGAACCACTATATAAGCTAAAACGGATAGAGGTAGATTCTGGGCAAAGAATTTCATATCAATACCATAATAAAAGGTCAGAAGCTTGGACAATTATCGATGGCGAAGGGTTTGTTACACTGGATGGTAAAGTGGATAAATACTCCAAAGGAGAGACTGTGTTGATTCCTAAAGGCATAAAGCATAGAATAGAGAATAAAGGATTAAAGAAGATGATATTTATTGAAGTGCAAACGGGATCATACTTTGGAGAAGATGATATTGTTAGAGTTGAGGATGATTATAATAGAATCTAAATGAAACCAACAGCAATTATAGTTTCAGGATATTTTAACCCACTACATAAGGGACACATAGAACTTTTTATTAATGCCAAGGCAATGGGTGATAAACTTTTTGTTATAGTTAATAATGATTTTCAAAGACATCTTAAGGGCTCTAAAGAATTTATGCTAGAAGATGAGAGAGTCTTTATTATCAGTAAAATTAGAGAAGTGGATGAAGTTATTTTATCCGTAGATAAAGACAGAACTGTAATTAAAACAATAGAAAAAATTCATAATTCTTACAATGAAGATTATACCCTTTATTTTGCTAATGGGGGTGATCAGAATAATAAAATTTGTCCTGAGTCAGCAATATGTAATAAACTAAATATAAAGCTCATCGATGGATTAGGTAATAAAATTCAGTCATCATCATGGCTTTTAAAAAAATAAAATGATTATTAAAAATATTTGTTGTATAGGAGCTGGTTATGTTGGAGGGCCTACTATGGCTGTTATTGCATTAAAGTGCCCAGAAATAAATATTCTTGTTGTTGACAATGATGTGGAAAAGATTAAAAACTGGAATGGGCCACTAAATAATTTACCAGTTTATGAGCCTGGACTAAGTGAAATAGTTAAAAAAGTACGTGGAAGGAATCTGTTTTTTTCAAATGATATTAAAAGTGCAATTGAAAAGTCTGAGATGATTTTTATGGCAGTAAACACACCTACCAAAACAAAAGGTGAAGGAGCTGGTATGGCTGCTGATTTAAAGTATGTAGAGGCATGTGCTAATGATATTGCTAGATATTCAAAAAATGACAAAATAGTAATTGAAAAATCAACACTTCCAGTAAAAACTGCAGAAAAAATAAAAGACATTCTAGATAAAAAGAATAGTAGAGTCCACTTCGAGATTCTTTCAAATCCTGAATTTTTAGCAGAAGGAACTGCTATTAAAGATCTTTTTAAATCAGATAGAGTTCTAATAGGAGGCGATGACTCTCCTGCAGGCAAAAATGCTATTAAAGCCCTGAGTCAAATATATGAAAGATGGATCCCTAGAGAAAAGATACTAACAACTAATGTTTGGTCGTCTGAACTTTCAAAGTTAGCATCCAATGCAATGTTGGCTCAAAGAATATCATCTATTAATAGTTTATCTGCATTATGTGAAAAGACTGGAGCAGATATAGATGAAATTTCATTAGCAATTGGTATGGATCATAGAATAGGACCTCATTTTTTAAAAGCTTCTGTCGCTTTTGGTGGAAGTTGTTTTCAAAAGGATATTCTGAACTTAGTATACCTATGTCAGTTTTATGGTCTTCATGAGGTTGCTGAGTATTGGCATCAGGTAGTAAAAATAAATGATTATCAAAAAAATCGTTTTGCTCAAAATATAATTCAATATTTTGGTGGGGATTTAAGAGGTAAGAAAATTTTAATTTTAGGCTGGGCATTTAAAGCTAATACAAATGACTCTAGAGAATCTGCTTCAATTTATGTAACTCAAAAAATTTATGAAGCCGGGGCAAATATAGATATTTATGACCCACAGGTTCCAAAAGAAAATATACTACATGATATTAATATTAAATGGGGATATACTCTTGATGAGGTCAAAAAGAGAATATATATTAAAAAAGAAAGTCTGTCTACTGATAAGTATGATGCTTATGTAATACTTACTGAATATGAAGATTTTAAAACTCTAGAAGTTGACCCAAATAAAGTTTTTGATGGAAGGAACATATTTGATAATGCTCTTTATTCAATTGGGAAAAGCCAATAACTAACCAGATAGATTATAACAATGATAATTAATAAAATAGCTTTTTTATTTACCCAGAAACAAAGGGTGAAACTATTGATTCTTTCTTTATTGTTATTTATTGGAATGTTATTT
>CACJMJ010000040.1 GCA_902594485.1 uncultured Bacteroidota bacterium | reverse complement strand
ACTAAATACAAAGAATTTGTTCACTTTGGATTAACATCTCAGGACATTAATAATACAGCTATTCCATTATCAGTAAAGGATTTTATTGAAGAAGTATACATTCCAAAATTGAATAATGTTCTTGATGCAATTTATGATAAATGTGAAGAATTAAAAGATATAACTATTATTTCTAGAACTCACGGTCAGCCAGCCTCACCAACCAAACTTGGAAAAGAGTTTAAGGTATTCTGGACTAGAATAAACAATCAGCTTTCTTCTCTAAAGGAAATACCAAATTCAGCTAAGTTTGCTGGAGCAGTTGGAAATTTTAATGCTCATCATGTAGCATACCCAAATATTGACTGGAAAGGATTTGGTCAAAATTTTATAGAGAATGAATTAAATTTAAATTATTCATTTCCAACAACTCAAATTGAACATTATGATTCGTTTGCTGCTTTATGTGATAATTGTAGGAGAATAAATAATATTTTATTAGATATGTGCATTGATATATGGACATATATATCTCATGATTATTTTAAACAGAAAATAATTAAAGGTGAGGTTGGATCATCTGCAATGCCTCATAAAGTCAATCCAATTGACTTTGAAAACTCAGAAGGTAATATTGGTTTAGCTAACTCACTATTTGATTTTCTGTCAAATAAGTTGCCAAAATCAAGATTACAAAGAGATCTCAGTGATAGTACTGTTTTGAGGAATATTGGTGTCCCTTTTGGACATTCCTTAATTTCTTTTGAATCAATCCTTAAGGGTCTAAATAAGATATATGTTAATGAAGATAAAATAAACAAAGACATTGAAGAGAATTGGATTGTTGTCTCTGAAGCAATTCAAACTATTTTAAGAAGAGAGGGTTATAGCAACCCATACGAGATCATGAAAGAACTTACTAGAAATAATCAAAAAATTGATAAGGAATCGTTACACGGATTCATTGATGACCTTAAAGTTGATGATACTATTAAAAAAGAGTTAAAACAAATCTCTCCTTATAATTACACCGGTATATAATTTTAAATTGTTTTGATGAAAAAATTTAAGTTTTGTCTTCTAGCTTTAATACTTGTGTTTAGCAGCTGTAAGAAATCAGATGACGAAGATCCAAATATTATAAGAATTGAAACAGACCTAGAAATTATTGACTTTATTTGGAAAGGACTAAACCAATATTATTATTGGCAGGAAAGTGTTGTAAATTTATCCGATAGTAAAAAAGAAAGCGAATCTGAGTATGCTTATTTTTTGAGTCAAAATCCCGATCCCGAAAATTTTTTTAATTCTCTTCTTCATCCAGATGACAATTTCAGTTGGATAGTTGATGACTATATTGAGCTAGAGAATATGCTTCAAGGAATTGATATTTCAGATGGAATGGAGTTTGGATTATATGTTGAGTGTAATGACCAAAATATCTTTGGTTTTGTTAGATATGTCCAGAAAGATTCAGATGCTGAATCTAAAGGTGTAAAAAGGGGAATGGTGTTTAGTAACATAAATGGAACAAGACTAACAAGAGATAACTACAGAGATTTATTATTTAATAATACTAGTAGCTCTTACACTATAAGATTCTCTGAAATTAGTTATAATCAGAATAATCAGTGTGCTAATATAATTCCTGGACAAGAGGATTTGACACTAATTAAATCAAGAATTGTTAAAAATCCAATCCACATATCAAAAATTATTGAAAATGGAGGACAAAAAATAGGATACCTAATGTATAATCAATTTTTAGGTGTTGTTGAGTCCGAGGGAAAAGATTATAATTCTGAGCTCAATGATGCTTTTGCTAATTTTTTATCTAATGGGATTAATGATCTGGTTATAGATTTAAGATATAATCCTGGTGGAAGAATATCTACATCTATTAATCTAGCATCAATGATAACAGGTCAATTTAATAATCAAGTTTTTGCTAAAGAAAGATGGAACTCAAAATTAATGAATTATTGGGATGAGAATAGTCCAGAATCTTTATTAAATAGATTTACTAATAAACTAGGAAATAATCAGTCAATATTTTCACTTAATCTTGATAGAGTATTTGTCCTTACCTCTGCTAGAACAGCATCTGCAAGTGAACTATTAATTAATGGACTTGACCCATATATTGACGTAATTCATATTGGTGACTTTACAGTTGGAAAGAATCAAGGTTCCATTACTGTTTATGACTACATTAATGATTCTAGAGATAAAAATCCAAACCATATGTATGCAATGCAGCCAATCGTTCTTAAGATAGGAAATGTTGCAGGTTATACAGATTTTCCTGATGGACTTGAACCTGACATTTTTATAAAAGAGTCATTATTAAATCCTGGTATTTTAGGAGATATAGAAGAGCCTCTTTTGAAAATTGCAATTAATCAAATCTCAGGAGATGCTATATCAATTGAAAATAATTACTTATTTAAGGAAATTTCTACTCCTAAAGATGAATTGAAGGAAAAGATTATTATAGATGATATAATAATTAAATAATTATTTAGTGAGGTACATTTTTCTTCTTGAATAAAGCTCAAAAAATGAATCATCGTTTAAATCATCTATAAAGAGAATGCTCTCTCCTGTACTTTTCATTTCAGGGCCAAGTTGTTTATTTACATCAGGGAATTTGTTGAAAGAAAAGACTGGTTGTTTAATTGCATATCCCTCAAGCCTTGGTTTAAAGTCAAAGTCTTTAATTTTCTTTTCACCTAGCATAACCTTTGTTGCATAATTTACATAGGGCTCTTTATAAGCCTTGGAAATAAAGGGAACTGTTCTAGATGCTCTTGGGTTAGCTTCAATTATAAATACCTTATCATCTTTAATAGCAAATTGAATATTTATTAGTCCAACGGTGTTTAGAGCTAAAGCAATTTTTTTTGTATGATCT
>CACJMJ010000039.1 GCA_902594485.1 uncultured Bacteroidota bacterium | reverse complement strand
GGTAGGTGCATCCATAAGTCATTTTTTTATTTTTAAATTATTTGGAATTGCAAGCTTTGTTATTCCCATAATTCTATTTATTTCATCTTATTATCTTCTCTTTAATAAGAAAATTCTCACATTAATTAAGAATATTAACTGGCTCCTTGTACTTATGATTTGGACTATAATATTCTCAGGTTTTGCAAGTGAGTATTATCAAATACAAATTGGAATTGTTGGTTTTGAACTTAATTCATTTCTAGAGGCATACATTGGTAATACTGGGATCATTATAATTTTATCTTTTATTTTACTTACATCTATTGCTTTAATTTGGAGCATAACTCCTAATTCTTTTTTATCTCTGGTAAGTAAAATAAAAATTCCAAAAAATGATAAACCAGAATTTGTTGATGAATTAAGTGATAATTTGAATGTTGAGCCTGAGATGAAGCTCCCTGATACAATTAATGAAGAAGATGAATTAAAAACTGATTCAAGCGAATCTTTAAATGGTTCAGATGAAATATCTATGGAAGTTGAGGAAATAAATTTTGAAGAGAAAAGCACCGAGAAAATTAGTTTTGATAAAGTAAATTTAAAAAAGTTTGATCCAACTCTTGACTTAAGTAATTTTAAAAATCCAGGTATAGATTTACTCAAAGATTATGGTGATGATACGATTAAAATTGATCAAGATGAACTAGAAACCAATAAAAACAAAATTGTTGAGACCCTTAAAAATTACAATATTGGAATTAAACAAATTAAAGCGACAATTGGCCCAACTGTTACTCTATATGAAATTGTTCCTGATGCTGGTGTTAGAATTTCAAAAATCAAAAATTTAGAAGATGATATTGCATTATCTCTATCTGCTTTGGGGATAAGAATAATTGCCCCAATACCTGGGAAGGGAACAATTGGTATTGAAGTTCCAAACAAAAAGAAGTCGATAGTTTCAATGAAGTCTTTGTTATCATCAAAAAAATATATTGAATCAAATATGGAACTTCCCATTGCGATTGGAAAGACAATTAGTAATGAGACATTTATTGTTGACCTCACTAAAATGCCTCATCTTCTTATGGCAGGGGCAACTGGACAAGGGAAGTCGGTAGGTATTAATGCTATTTTAACTTCAATACTTTACAAGAAACATCCTGCTGAAGTAAAATTTGTACTCGTTGACCCTAAAAAGATTGAACTCTCAATATATAATAAAATTGAAAGACACTATCTAGCTAAACTTCCTGAGTCAGAAGATGCCATAATTATTGAAAACGATAAAGTAATTAATACATTAAATTCATTGTGTAGAGAGATGGATAAAAGGTATGAACTTCTTAAAGACGCCATGTCGAGGAATATAAAAGAGTATAACGTAAAATTTATATCAAGAAAATTAAATCCTGAAAATGGGCATACATTTCTTCCATATATAGTTCTAGTTATCGATGAGTTTGCTGATTTAATAATGACAGCAGGTAAAGAAGTAGAGACACCCCTAGCTAGACTAGCTCAGCTTTCAAGAGCAGTCGGTATTCATTTAATAATAGCTACTCAAAGACCATCTGTTAATGTTATTACTGGTTTGATAAAGGCTAATTTTCCAGCTAGAATTGCATTTAGAGTTACTTCAAAAATTGACTCAAGGACAATTCTTGATACAGGAGGTGCAGAACAGTTAATCGGAAGAGGGGATTTATTATATTCTCAATCAAATGATTTGACTAGGATACAATGTGGTTTTATAGATACTCCTGAAGTTGAAAAATTATCAGATTTTATTGGTTCTCAGACTGGATATGCATCTGCTTATGTCCTCCCAGAATTTTCAAAAGAGGAACTTAATTCATCTTCAGAAATATCATTAGATGATAGAGATTCAATGTTTAATGAAGCGGCAAGAGTAATAGTATCTAATCAACAGGGTTCAGCCTCATTACTTCAGAGAAAACTAAAACTTGGATATAATAGAGCTGGAAGATTAATTGATCAAATGGAAGATGCTGGAATAGTTGGACCCTTTGAGGGAAGTAAACCAAGACAGGTTTTAATTTCTGATCTAAATTCATTAGAATCTCTTTTGAGTGAGAAATAAAACTAACATATTTAAACCTCTAGTTTTTTTAATCTTTATGATTAGCCCTGTCTACGGTCAGTCTGCTGAGGAGATACTTGAGATAGCTTTAGAGAGATCATTAGCTTTGAATAATTCATATTACAAATTTGTAATTGAATCTGAAGTTGAAAGCCCTCTATTACCGATGACAGGTGAATTGTTTACAAAAGGGGAAAAGTACTTTATAGACACAAAAGACATTGATCAAATTTATGATGGTCAAAATATATTTACAATAGTTCATGAAAATCAGGAAATTATTGTTGGTAACTCAGATATCTCATTGATCAGTTTTACTCCAAATCAAATTTTTAATTTCTTTTTAGAGGATTATTTGCTTAGTATAAAGAGTGAAACACGAAGACATATTATAGAGGCTAAAAATAGAAATGAGAATAACATGATCTATTTTATTACAATTAACTCGCTAAACTATTCAATTGAAAAAATAGAGATGAAAGATTCGATTAGTGATCAGATAATCAATACTTTTTTAACATTAACTTATGATTATAATTTAACTGTTCCATTGTCTTTATTTAATTTTGATATTAGTAATTACGATAATTACATATTAATCCAATAAAATTGAAAATATTAGATAAATACATATTAAAATTTTACTTGAGTAGGTTTATTTCTGTTTTTGCAATCTGCTTCCTAATATTTATAATTCAAACTTTTTGGCTTTATATTGACGAACTAGCCGGGAAGGGCTTAGATATTTTTACAATAGGTAAATTCTTTATTTATTTCTCACCTAAGCTAGTACCTCTTGTTTTGCCCTTATCAATTCTTCTTGCCTCTTTAACTACTTATGGAACTCTCTCAGAGAACTATGAGTTTATAGCAATGAAATCTAATGGTATATCAATAATTAGAAGTA
>CACJMJ010000038.1 GCA_902594485.1 uncultured Bacteroidota bacterium | reverse complement strand
GGAAGCAAACAAACATATGGAAAAGGAACAGTCCAAAATATTATAGACTTAAATAATGTTATCTCTGGAAATACTTATGGAGATTTAGGTTCTCTGAAGATTACAACAGATATGTTTTACCGAGTAAATGGTGGATCTACTCAATTGGAAGGTGTTAAAAGCGATCTTATATTTCCAAATCGATATAGTTATGTTGATATTGGGGAAAAGGACTTGAATAACCCATTAAACTGGAATAAGATTGATCCAGCTAGGTATGACAACTCCTCTAAAATTTTTAATTATTCACAAGCAATAGAAAAAAGTAAAAAAAGAATCAGTGAGAATGAATACTTTTCTCTAATTGATCAACATGCTAAGCTAGTTAAGTCTAATCAAGACGATAAAATGATTTCTTTAAACTATAAATCTTATAAAGAAGACCAAGAAAATTTTAAGTCACAGAGTGATAAATTAAAAATTATTGATGAATTCATCTCACCATATGTATTTGATTGGAATGAAAGTAATCAAAATACCGATAGCTCATATAACGATGATATGAAAGAAAAAAGAGATAGATGGATTAAAACTTTAGAAAAAGACATCTATGTTAATGAGGCAATGAATCTTTTAAAAGATTTATCATCAATTGAGGGAGGTCAAATTTTATCTCAACTCAATAAAGATTAATCCTCTTTTAATCTACTTGAATCAAAATTTAAGTAGATAAAAAACATAATACTAAAAATTAATAGGCTAGAACCTCCATAACTAATAAATGGAAGAGGAATACCAACAGAAGGTACTAACCCTATGGACATTCCAATATTTATAAAAAAGTGAATAAAAAGAAGGCTTGAAAAACTAAGGCAATATATTCGTCTAAAATGATTTGCTTGTTTCTCTGCTCTAGATGTAATACGTGTAATTAATATTGAAAATAAAAGTATCGTGCTAAAAGTACCTAAAAACCCCCATTCCTCTCCAATTGTGCTAAATATGTAATCAGTGTGTTGCCTAGGTACAAAATCACCTTTTGTTTGAGTACCTTCTAAAAAACCAGTTCCAAATAAACCTCCATTGCTTATTGCTATTTTTGATTGGTTTATATTATAACCAATTCCTTTGTCATCTATTTCTTTCCCTATAATTAAATTAATTCTATCTCTGTGTCTTTGCTCGAGTATGTTTTCAAATAAATAGTTAGTTGAGAAGGATATAAAAACTAGGAATAGTAATGATATAAATAATTTAATAAAATTTAACCTTATTCTTCTTCTTCTCCTATATAGAATAATTAGTAGAAATATCGTTGAAAGCATTATACTAGATATAAAAAAGTTAAAAATTAGAGTAACAACTAGTATTGATAAAATTATTATTCCAAAATAAAAAAACCTTAAGTCTAAACCTTCACGTAGTATTGGGAAAATAAATGCCAAAAAAACCAATGCTGACCCTGGGTCTGGTTGAAGAGTTATAAGCAAAATAGGAACAAAAATAATAGTTCCAACAATAATAATATCCCTGACCTTGTTAAGATCAGTCTGAATAATACTTAAAAATTTTCCTAAAAATAGTGCAGTACACAATTTAGCAAACTCAGTAGGTTGAAAACTTATAGGGCCTAATATATACCAAGATTTTGCACCACCTCTTTCAACGCCAAAGAAGAAAAGACTAATCAATAAGATTAAAGAAAAGAAGTAAACTATTGGAGCTATATTATCAAAAAATTTATTTTTAGTGAAAATTATAATTAGACCGCCAATTAAGCTTAAACCCACAAAAATTAATTGTTTCCCTACAAGTGTCGTATAATCAAATATAGAGGTAAATGAATCAGTATAACTTGAAGAATAAACATTTATAATTCCAAAAGTAACAAGAAGGCCATAAGTAATGAGTGATATTAAGTCATATTTTAATATTCTATTCATTTATGCTAAAGTTTTCAAACTTGTAAGGCTTTTCATACTCATCAATTAAACTTCCGCTAACCATCCTATTTTCAAGCCACTTCCTTCCAACATCCTCTTTTAGATATTTCTCAATAATTAAGCTTGCAATTGGCGCAGCCCATCTACTTCCCCAATACCCATTTTCAATGAATACAGAGACAACAATCTTTGGATCTTCAGCAGGTGCAAAAGCTATAAAAGTTGAGTGATCAGTTAATTGTTTCTTTTCATCTTCAATCAAAATAAAATTTTCAACAGTACCTGTTTTACCAGCAACATTAATACCATTAATCTTAGCAATTCTTGCAGTGCCTCTGTCGACTACATCTACCATCCCATCAATTACAATTTCAAAGTTCTCCTTATCAATAGTAGTATAATTCTTATCTCTATCATTTATAGATTTATTATCTACTTTTTTTACGAAATGGGGTCTAACATAAAAACCTCGATTAGCAATTGCAGTAGCGAAGTTTGCCATTTGAATTGGAGTAGTTAGAATTTCACCTTGCCCAATAGAGTTTGAAATTGTTGTTGAAGACCCCCATCTATTATTACCATAAAACCTATTGTAATAATCTGATTCTGGAATAAACCCCTTTTTTCCTATAGATAAATCATATCCTAAATAATCTCCAAGACCAAAACTTTTAATGTGATTAGCCCAGTTATCTAGACCTTTACTTGGTGTTTCATATTTATCTATAATACCTGAATATGTTCTAGCAAAATAGGTATTACATGAGTTATATATACCTTTTCTTAAATTACTTATAGTTCCAAAGGAATTATGACACCCCATAAAAGCATTTCTTGCATAATAATGTCCAGCATTACATGTAAAAGTTGTGTTCTCATTAATTACACCTTCTTGAAGACCGATTAAAGCATTTAAAATTTTCATTGGAGAGCCAGGAGAGTATTGAGCTTGAAGTGATCTATCAAATAATGGCTTGTTAATTGAATCATTTAAAAGTTTATTAAAGTTTTCAGTACGATTTTCCCCAATGAATTGTTCTGATCTATATGTAGGAGAGCTAACTAAAGTAAGAATTTCACCAGTTGATGGTTCAATTGCAACAACGCCTCCTCTTTTATTCCGAAGAAGACTCTCAGCATATTCTTGAAGATCTATATCTATAGTAAGGGTAATATTTTTAGC
>CACJMJ010000037.1 GCA_902594485.1 uncultured Bacteroidota bacterium | reverse complement strand
CCAAATAGTATTTTTTCATTTTTAATTAATTATTTTCATTTAATATCTTTGTACTTGTAAAAGTTAACCAATCATGAAAAAAATACTTTTTTTTATATCTTTTCTTCTCATAGGATGTGGTGGCGAAATTTATTACTTAGATAGTTTTAATTATAGTCAGTCTGGAGATGCTACATATGAAACTAAACAACTTGAATCACAAGATCTAGAGGGTGCCTTTATCGAAGCTTATCAAATTATTGCAGATGAGATAATATCTGTTTACTCTAGTGCCCTTAATAAAGACAACAGTCTTGGTGGAGTTGATAATGAAATTAAAGCTTTAGAGTTTTTAAATGAAGCACTTTTTAATTATGAGATATTTACTATCAATCGTGAAAAGATGAGAATTAATATTACAGATAAGGAATTCGATAGAAAGTCTATCTTGAAAGACAGTATATTAAATAAATCTAGAATTAAAGAAGAAGCAGAGAGATCACTTACACAATGAAGAAAAATATATTTATCTTATTTTTCGTTTTATTGACTGCTTGTTCAATGAGACTTTCTGTTAGTGAAATAGAGGAAGATTTAGGGCCAAGTTTGATTGAGGATATTGCTGAAAATTACGATATCAATGAGTCAGAAATTATTCTTAATTCCTTTAATTTAGTTTATGATGAAGGAAACAGCTATTCAGGATTATTAAATACTACTTATGGTGGAATGCAGCAAACATTCAGTATCGATCTATTATATGATGGAGAGACTTATCTATATGAGTGGGAATTAATTGATGAAAAATGAACTTCACTTTAATAGATTATGCTGCTTTTGGATTATGGGTATTGATAAGTATTTTAATTTCCTATATTCTTATAGATAAACTTAATTTTTTCAAAGGTGATAAAAATGTTAAAAAGGTTTTGGCTTGGGGGTTAATTTTAGGCCATCTATTATACCTAATATGGAAATACATATTTTTGATTCTTATTGGAGCTAACTAAAATCTAATTTGGCTTACCACATGCTCCATCAATAAAAGAAGTAACTCCTCCAATACTGCTTGCATAACAAAGGTTTGGATATGTAACTCCATCACAACCACATACTGGTTCATATATTTCAATACATACAGCAAACTCATCAATTTTAGATTCATCTACACATGCATTTTCATCCGAATCATCAGATGAACATGAAAAAATAAAGATTAAGCTTGATAGGAAAAGCTTTGAGAATAGTTTCATAATTTAAAAATATTATAATTATTCTAGAAACAACAGATTGATTTAAATATTCTTTCATAAATTGTAACCATACAGTTTTATAAACTAAATAAATTTTTTGGAAATAAAAACGACAATAGAGAGACAAACGGAAAGCGTCAAGTCAAAAATTCAAACAAAAATTCAAAAAAAAATTTTAGTAGTAAGCTTCAGTCAAAAGGTGTAGGGAAAACAAAAATGACTGGTGTTAGAAAAGTTGGAAGAGGTAATTAAACTATCTTAAATTTTTAAAGAAAGGCTATGAACTATTATAAAACTCTGAAAAACTGCACTCTCGTATTTTTGTTTTTCAATATAATAAGTTGTTCAAATCAAGTAACAATTCCAGAAGATTCATACGTTATAAAAAATATATCCATCATTGATCCAATTGATGGACTTCAATCTAATAAACATGTTGTTATAACTAATGATATCATAACTATGATATTAGATAATGATGATGAAATAATAGCCAAAGATGATATCACAATAGATGCCACAGGAAAGTATCTAATTCCAGGTTTGTGGGATGCTCATATTCATTTTTCCTTTGATACAAGCCTAGCACCATATATGCCAGGACTATTTTTAGCTCATGGAATAACAAGTGTTAGAGATACAGGTGGACCCATTGACCTTGTAGTCAAAATGAAAGACTTATCATTGAATGACTCGATTAAAAATCCAAATATTTATATCGCGGGACCTTTAATAGATGGAACACCAAATGTATATAACAATTCAAGCCCTTCATTTCCGCTTCTCTCAATCGAAAACAGAGACATTATTGAAATTGAATCTAATGTATTAGGAATAGTTGATAAAGATGTAGATTTTTTAAAGGCCTATGAAATGCTTACTGAAAATCAGTTTTTAGCTTTAATGAGAATTGCAAAAAAAAGAAACTTAAGTGTAACCGGTCATATTCCCCTTAGTATGACTTTATTTTCTGCAGTTAATTCAGGGCTAAATGGAATGGAACATATACGAAATCTTGAACTTTCAGTTGCAAGTAATTCAGAGGAGCTTTATAAAGAACGAATAGAATTACTAAAAAACCCAAATAATTTACCAGGGAGTGTCTTAAGATCTTCTATTCATTCACAGCAACGTTTAAGGGCTATTGATTCTTTTGATAATAATAAATTTCAAGAGGCTGCAAAACTTTTGGTTTCAAATAATGTATGGCAAACCCCAACACTTTTATTATATAGAAATTTTTCTCAAAAAACTTACACAGATCCTTCTTTTATTTCAGAGTTAAATAAATTACCAAATCAGACAAAAAAAAAATGGATAAAAGAGATTACTGAAACTGATACTGTTGTTGATAAAAATGGTTTAAGATATTCTAAATGGCTAGAATCCACGGTAGGTAAACTCCACAAAAAAAATGTTCCTTTTATGGCTGGTACTGATACGCCAATTGGCTATTTGATTCCAGGTAGAAGTTTACATATTGAATTGGAAGTCCTAGTTGAAAGTGGATTTTCAAATCTTGAAGCAATTAAAACTGCTACAGTAAATCCAGCAACTTTTTTTGGATTAGAGGGTAAGACAGGACGAATTAAAAATGGTCATAAAGCAGATCTAGTAATTTTGAATTCCAATCCTTTAGATATCATCAGAAATACTCAAGATATATATGCAGTTATAAAAAACGGCTATTTATTATCTAGAAAGTCATTGGACTCATTGATGTATAAAAATTAATTAACCCCTAAAACTTATTTAGAGGTTAATTAATCTTATTAATTTAAATTACTGAGGTAGTTGTGCAGGATTGAAATAATAATCTTCTCTAACTATCTCTCCTTCTTCATTAAACCAATGTTGAATATGCTGACTAATTGTCTTTGTATTTCCTGACTTTTTATTTCTAAAAGTGAAATCAGCCCAAGAAATTACAACAGCTCCATCTCCAGAATAATCTAATACATCAGGAAAACCACTTTCTC
>CACJMJ010000036.1 GCA_902594485.1 uncultured Bacteroidota bacterium | reverse complement strand
GTGGGAGACTAGGTTGCCTGAGAAAAGACAGTTTTTTACTCAAAACTCTGATTTATTTTCAAATTTTGGAACAAGAGAATCTCAAGCATTTTTTTCCAGAAGGATAGGAGTCGCAAAGAATAAGGACGGTGAGACAGTTGAAAATAAAATTTTGGCTGGGGTTAGATTGAGTGGAAAGATTAATAGTTCAACAAGAATTGGTCTATTAAATGTTCTTACTACTGAAGATATTGAAAACGAAATACCTCAAAATAATAATACTCTTTTAACTTTTAATAAAAAAGTTTTTTCAAGATCAAACTTTTCATTTTTTCTTTTAAACAGAGAGAATACAAAAAAATATGATTTTGTTGATGATTCTAAAAGATATAATAGAGTCATTGGTGCTGAATATAACCTCGCTAACAATGATGGAAGTTGGAGCGGAAAGGCATTTATTCATAAATCCATTTTACCCGATAAGAGCAATAACAAAAAAAGCTTAAATACCTCATTAAGGATTACAAGAAATTCAAGAAATCATTTTATAAACTTCTATTCTGCATATGTTGGTGATAATCATAGATCAGATCTTGGTTATTTTAGAAGGTATGGAGTTTATAAGTTTGAACCAACATATAAGTATAGAATCTATCCAAATAATCAAAAAATTTTAAATATTGAAATTGGTCATTTCACTTCTTTCGTATTTAGACCTCTTTTTCAAAACAAACAAGAACTGACATACAATCAAACGTCAATAGATATAAATTATTTAAATCAAGCTGAGTTAAATTTTGAAAGAAGACAGCGAAAAGATTATTTATTTTTCCCATTTGACCCTACCAGAACAGATGGAGGAATTCCTCTTCCAGCAAACAGATATTATGATTTTACAGACTATTCAATTTCATATAAATCTCCTAGCAGAAATCTTTTTACTTCAAATTCAGAGATTTCATATGGGACATTTTATAATGGAACTAAATTTTCACTTCAAAGTAGATTATCTTATAGAAGACAGCCTATTTTTAATATGTCACTGAGATTAAATTATGATTCTATTGAACTGCCTGAACCATACACAACTAGTAACATTTGGCTTATAAGTCCAAAATTTGAACTTACGTTTACCAAACAGTTATATTGGACAACATATGTACAATATTCGAATCAATCTGAAAATCTAGGTATTAATTCAAGGCTTCAATGGAGGTTTGCTCCGTTATCTGACTTATATTTGGTATATAATGATAATTACTACACCAGCGATAAAATTACACCTCAGCTTAGATCTATAAATTTAAAACTCACATACTGGATAAATATATAATATGAAAAAAGCACTAATAATTATATCAACTATTATAATAATGGGGTGTAACTCAAACATAGACAATATGTCTGTATCTGGAAATGTAGATGGATTAATGAAAGGTACTTTATTCCTTCAATCTCAAAAAGATTCTGTCGTTGTAAATTTAGACTCAATGTATTTGAAGGGCGATGGCAACTTTAAGTTAAGCACATATATAAATGAACCTGATATTTTTTATCTATATCTAGATAAACAAGATGGAGATTCACTAAATGATATAATTACTTTCTTTGGCAATAAAGGGGATATACAGATAAATACAAGACTAAACACTTTTGATACTAGTTTTGAAATTTCTGGATCACAAAATAGTGAACTTCTAAATGAATACAACTCAATAATAAGAAAGTATAATATGCAAAATCTAGATTTACTAGAAATATTTTATAATGCACAGATTGAAAATAATCAAACAAGAATAGATTAATTCCGAATTAGAGAACTTGATAAGAAAAAAATATTTATATACTTTGAATTTTTCAATAACTAATTCAGCAAATGAAATATCACCCTATATAGCTGTAAGCCAAATACCTGACGCAAATGTTGATTTGCTTCGTAAAGTATATGATACTCTACCAGAGTATATAAAAGATTCTAAATACGGGAAAATTTTAAAAGAGATTACAATTGATTAACCACTATACTCAACAAAGTTTCTAGGAGTTTCGTATAGAGTAATTTTTAATTTATAATTATCATCAAAATGAGGTATTAGTCTATTATAAATTAAAACTGCAATATTCTCAGCAGAAGGATTAGATGATTTAAAATCATCAATATCTAGATTCAAGTTTTTATGATCCAGATATTCTTCAACTTCCGCTTTGATAATATTTTTAAGTTTACCAAGGTCATATACGTATCCTGTTTCTTGATTAATCTCACCAGTTAAACTAACTATTAACTCGTAATTATGGCCATGATAATTTTCATTAGCACATTTACCAAAGACTTCTTTGTTTTTTGCATCGTTCCAATCAGGTCTGAACAATTTATGAGCTGCATTAAAGTGAGCTTTTCTACTTACAGTTACTTTCATTTTTTTAAATAATTATAAAAATACTCAAAAGCTATTTTAAACCAAACTGTGTAATTATTCCCATTTTTGATAATATCATTATTTAGTGTTTCCATATCAACCCATTTAAAATCTTCAGCTTCATCTTTATTAAGTATAGGATCTCTATCACAAACTCCATAAAAGACATGATCAAATTCGTGCTCTGTTAATTGATTATCAAGTTCAGCTTTATAAATAAAATCATAGACTTTTCTTAAACTTGTTTTTATACCCATCTCTTCATCAAGTCTTCTATTTGCAGCATCTAAAGTATCTTCACCTTCTCTTGGATGACTACAACATGTGTTTGTCCATAAACCACCCGAGTGATATTTTGAAGAAGCTCTTTTTTGAAGTAAAAGCTCATATCTAGAATTAAAAACAAAAATTGAAAAAGCTCTATGTAATAAACCCTTCTCATGAGCTTCAAGCTTTGGCATTAATCCAACTTGATTATCATTTTTATCAACAAGAATTACCTTTTCTTCTGACATTGAGTTAAATTAATAATTTAGCTCTTCTTCCTCTTTATTGATTAGTAGGCTATTGTACTCATCTTTAGGGCCAACAATTATGTCGTCGTATTTTCTCATTCCAGTACCTGCAGGAATTTTATGACCAACTATTACATTCTCTTTTAAACCTTCTAGCGTATCATTTTTCCCATTAACTGCCGCTTCATTTAATACCTTCGTAGTTTCCTGGAAAGATGCTGCTGAAATAAATGATTTTGTTTGAAGAGATGCTCTTGTGATACCTTGAAGCTGAGTTGAAGCAGTTGCAGGTTTTGCATCTCTAGCATCAACTAGCTTTTTGTCATCCCTTTTTAACATTGAGTTTTCATCTCTCAAATGCCTAGCAGAAATAAGCTGTCCAACTTTAAGATTTTCACTATCCCCAGAATCTTCAACAACTTTCATACCATATAGTTTATCATTTTGAGCAATAAACTCGTCTTTATATGTAAGTTGATCTTCAAGGAATAAAGTATCTCCTGTATCAATAATCTTA
>CACJMJ010000035.1 GCA_902594485.1 uncultured Bacteroidota bacterium | reverse complement strand
TTTATTTTTTAAGTCGCTTAGGCTTAATGATTCTATTCTATTATCTGATTTATAATTAACAACCAACCTATTCAATAGGTCAATTCCAATAGTGTTGGATATATCTTTAATTAGCTGAAGAGAAAAGTCAATTGAGCATCCACCAATTGGATTAGCAGTTTCATTAACAGCAAGAATAATAAATCTTTTATTAATTATTGAATATGAGCATTCAAGATCTTTGCCATGAGCCTGCCAATTATCAAGAAATGATATGGTTTTATCCTTGATAACTCCTATTTCTGATTCATTAAAATCTCTATTAGATTGGTATATCCAAATTCTAGAATCATCAGGCATCGTCTTAAAATCAACTATCATAAGTCTTCAGCTTTTTCAATCATTTGTGCTATGTCAACAACATCTATACTCTCCTGTTTAGATGTCATTCCATCATTCATCATTGTATTACAGAAGGGACAACTAACTGCTACAATTTTTGCCTCAGTATTAATTGCCTCATCGGACCTCTTAATATTTATATCTTGGTTCCCTTTTTCAGGTTCTTTAAACATTTGCGCACCACCTGCACCACAACATAAGGATTTAGATTTACAGCTTTTCATCTCAACAAGTTCAGCATCTAATTTATCAATAACCTCTCTAGGAGCTTCATAGATACCATTTGCTCTTCCAAGATAACAGGGATCATGATAAGTTATTTTTTTTCCTTTGTAATAGCCTCCAGAGATTGAAATCTTTTTATCCTTAACAAGGTCATTTATAAAAGTAGTATGATGAATTACCTTATAGTTTCCTCCGAGCTCTGGATATTCATTTTTTATAGTGTTAAAACAATGGGGGCATGTTGTAATTATTTTTTTTACATCATATGAATTTAGAATCTCAATATTTGAGATAGCTTTCATCTGGAATAAAAACTCATTACCTGATCTTTTAGCTGGATCACCCGTGCATGATTCTTCTTTACCAAGAATAGCATATGATATATTTGCTTTATTAAGAATTTTTACAAAAGCTTTTGTTACTTTTTTTGACCTATCATCAAAACTACCAGCACAGCCAATCCAAAATAGATATTCTGGATTCTCACCTCTTGATTTTAAATCAGATAAAATAGGTACTTTCATTATTATTTATTTGAATCCTCGTCATCAAAGACCTCTATAGTAACTTTCTTTTCAATTAAATCTGTAAATTTTCCATTATATCTAGTTGCTTTTACAAGATGATTATCAATCCAATGATAATTTCCTCCTCGAGGCTTACCCATGAGTAAACTATGATATTTAAAACCATTGTCCTTCAGCCACTTCTCTGTCACTTCTCTATGAGACTCAATCCTAGCAGTAAAAAAACATATAATGTGACCTTTATCATACCAGTTATTAATAGTCTCAAGTGCATCGGGGTATAGCTTTGCTGTAACCATTCTTTCAGGTTCTTCATTTGGAACATCGTCACAAATTGTTCCATCAATATCAATTAAATAGTTTTTAATCCCTTCTGGTAAAATTGGACTTACCGTCTCTCCTTTTTCAATCTTCTGATGTAAATAATTTTCTACTTCTTCTTTTTTCATATTTAAATTTAAGATTCTTGGATCCATAGCTCCCTATCTTGTTGATTATAAGGCCATGGGGCTCCATTATTTTCAATGTTGTTCATCATGTTATTTAAATCCGGATGAGCGGATGATTCTTCCATTATCAAATATTGTCTCATGTCCATAATAATTGACAATGGGTCAATGTTAATTGGACAGGCTTCGACACATGCATTACATGAAGTACAAGCCCATAGCTCTTCTTTAGTAATGTAGTTATCTAAAAGTCTGTCACCGTCATCAACAAATTTACCTTTATTAACTGATATATTTTTTGAGACCTTTTCGAGTCTGTCTCTTGTATCCATCATAATTTTTCTTGGAGATAATTTTTTTCCAGTAAGATTTGCAGGGCACTCGCTAGTACATCTTCCACACTCAGTACAAGAATATGCATTCATTAGCTGAACCCAGTTTAAATCAAGTACATCTGAAGCTCCAAATTTATCAATATTTCCAGTTGATTGGGATGCTTTCTCTGGATAGAACATCAATAGAACTTCATTTTTGACTGATTCTAATATTCCAAACTTTCCTTTATTTTCAAGATTTGCATAATATGTATTTGGAAATGCTAAAAGAATGTGTAAATGTTTAGAATAATACAGATAGTTAAGAAAAAAGAAAATTCCAATAATATGTAGCCACCAAAAAACTCTTTCAAAGAGATAGACAGTAGAAGTTTCAAATGAATCAAACAATGGAACCAAAAAAGAGGAGACAGGAAAGGATCCAGCTTTATAGTAGCCCTCAAAATTTCTTTCTTGGAGAATTAGATCAGTTGCATTCATAGATAGGAACAATAACATTAACACAATCTCAAAATAGAGTATGTTATCAGCATCAAACTTTGGCCATCCTTTCATTTCATTACTCAAGAATCTCTTTATTTTAACTATGTTTCTTCTAGTCCAAAATAAAATAACTGAAATTAAAACTAACAGTGCTAAAATCTCAAAAGAAGCAATTAAAAAGTTGTAAAAATTAGTATTAAAATATTTAGAAAAAAATCTATGTGAACCTGTTACTCCATCAATTAATATTTCAAGAAGTTCAATATTAATTATAATAAACCCAATGTAAACTATTACATGTAAAAATCCTGAAATTGGTTTTGTAACCATTTTAGATTGACCAAGAGCAATTCTAATCATATTAGAGAGTCTTTTTTTTGGATTATCTGTCCTGTCAATTGGTCTACCAAGTTTAATAACAGTAATTAACTTTTTGATATTATATATAAAAAAGCTAACTGATGTTAACAGCAGAATACTAAATATTATATTGGGTAAAATATTAATCATTTACTTTCTACCAAAAACTGAGAAATGAACATATTTTTTTGGATTTGCTTTTATATCACTAATTAGAGAGTTTAAACTCTCTATTGATGAATTTAGATTGTTATACAATTCATCTTCATTAATTAATTTACCAATTGTTGAATTGTCTGAATCTAGTTTATTTACAATTGAACTAATCCCATCAACTGAAACTTCAAGGTTAGAAAGTAAGTTAGATAATCCGAAAGAATTTAATTCATTTGACACTTCCGATAGATTTGAACTAACCTTTTCAAAATTGTCTATGGTGTTATTAATCTGAGAACTCTTTGCACTTAAAGTTTCTTCAATAATAATTGAAGAGTTGTTTATGGCTTTAATAGCAGATGTTAGAACATTAATAGACTCTTTAATCTCTTCTTGAGTCTGCCTATTTAAAACATTTGAAGCACCAGTAAATATTGAGTCAACACTTGTAATTGTGCTCTGCAGCTGTCTTGAAAGAGGCTCTATCTGCCTATTTATTAATTCAGTTAATCCAGGCCTAACACTGGAATTGAGAGTATCACCAGTTTTGACTATAGACTCTCTCTCAAAAACAGGCTCTATTGAAATAGCAAGCCCTCCAAGAACTCCAGTTTCATATATTGAGGCTGTGCTTTTTGAGGAAAAGTTAAGCTTATCTTTAACCTTTAAAGTAACAAGTATTTTAGTTGAGTTAGGCAAGAAGTCTAATTCAGTAACATTTCCAATAGATAAACCATTTATCATTACATTGGCACCAACTAGCAAACCATCTACCTCATCATAAACAGCATAAATAGTTTTCTGTCTATCTA
>CACJMJ010000034.1 GCA_902594485.1 uncultured Bacteroidota bacterium | reverse complement strand
GCAAAGGTATTTCAGAAATTAAATTATACTTCAGTAACTGTTTCCTCCCTTTTATTAGTAGGAGTATCCTATTATTATTCTAATCTTGAGTTTATGTGGTCGCCATTTGAGTCAAGACTTTTAAATGGAATTTTAATTTTTGGTGCGTTAATGCTCACAAATTATGCAATTGATACTGTTACAAGACAATTAACAATTGAGAGAACAAATCGAAATGCATATCATCTTTTATTATATCCGCTTGTCGTGTTCTCATTTCCTGTCGAGACTGTTGATATGCGTTTTATTTTAGCTTCAGCAGCAACATGGTCTGCATGGAGGAACACAAGGTTATTCTTTGAAGCAACAAATAATAATGAAAAATTAAAAAGATTATTTGACGCAGCACTTCTAATATGCTTCGCTTCTGTGTTTGTTTTAGAAAATATATTAGTTCTTCTAATGCCATTAATACTTTTGTTTATAGCAAATGTTAAGCGAGACATTAAACACTTTATAATTATAATAGGAACCCCTCTAATAACATTACCTACAATTTATATTATTATTTCATTTATCGGGATTGACCTACAACTATTTAGCTCCTACATATTTGAAGCTGAAGACCAACTTCAAATATCTAAAGTGGAGAGTTTTGAAATTCCAATCTCATTTGGATCATTAGCTCTTATTATTATTTATTTTTTAATTGCTTTAGCAGTTAAGCTTAGAAAGACCTCTGGATTTCAAAGAAAAGCACTGGATGTTGCGGGTATATTATTCTTTTTTACAGTTGTAACTTTTTTTATGCTAAACAAAGGACTAAGTGGTTCGGAATTCCATTATATTTCATTAATACTTGTTTATTTTATTGCTCAGATTTTTGTAAAAAAAATTAACAGTTTTTATATAAACTTTATCTTTATATCTATAATTGCATCAACAATATTTTTTAAACTCATCTTATGACAAATACAAAGATCAGCAAACAAGCAATTGAAATATTTGAAAAATCAGTGAATGATTACCATGTTTATGATGATATAAGCCGAAAGCCAGACAATCCTTATGAGAGTAAAAGTTTTCAGCACTTATTATATGAGAAGAATTGGATAGATACTGTTCAATGGCATTATGAGGATATAATACGTGATCCTGATATTGACCCCAAAGAAGGAATGAAGCTTAAAAGAATGATTGATAGCTCAAATCAAAACAGAACGGAGATGGTAGAATATATAGACTCATATTTTTTAAAGCTATATTCCGATGTAACTTCAAGTGAAGATGCAAAAATTAATACTGAGAGTCCTGCATGGGCAATTGATAGGTTATCTATTTTGATTTTAAAAATATTTCATATGGAAGAGGAATCAAAAAGAGAGGATGTCACTGATGAGCACCGGAATAATTGTAAAGTAAAATTAAATGTTCTGCTTGAGCAGCAAAAAGATCTCTCTGAATCAATAGATCAATTATTAATTGATTTATCTACAGGCAATAAGAAAATGAGAGTTTACAAGCAAATGAAAATGTATAATGATGAATCATTAAACCCTGTTTTGTATAAAAAAGATGATTCAGCCAAAGGATAAATCAATTCTAGTTTATAGGTTCTCTGCTCTTGGTGATATAGCCATGATTATACCTGTATTAAGATCTTTTTTTAAAACATATCCTGATCAAAAAATCATATTTGTTTCCAGAAATTATGCTAGGCCACTATTTGACGAATTTGATAATTTAGAATTTATTGAAGTAGACTTTAATCAAGAATACAATGGCCTAAAAGGCTTAATAAAGTTATTTAAAGTACTAAGAAAAAAAAACATTAAATCAATTGCAGACCTGCATAATGTTTTAAGAACAAAAGTTCTAAACTTTCTTTTCAAATTATCTTTCAAAAAAGTTCAGTCTATTGATAAGGGAAGAGCTGATCGTAAAAAGTTAATAAGAAAAAAAAACAAAATATTTAAACCATTGACGCCAATTCAATATAAATATTGCGATGTTTTCAGGAGATTAGGGTTTCCAGTTGATTTAGTTAATCATGAGTATCCGGTAAAACCTTATTTAGATGATCACTCCGAAGAACAAAAACTACTTTCTTTATGCCAAAATAAACAGATTATAGGTGTTGCTCCTTTTGCATCATTTGAGGGAAAAAGTTATCCCCTTGACCTCATGCAAAATGTAATCGCATATCTTCAAAAAAATCACAACGTCTATCTTTTTGGAGGTGGAGAAAATGAGTTAAAACAAATAGAAATCTGGGATAAAGCATACGAAAACGTTTATGATGTTTCAAAGCGTTTCAGTTTAAGCCAACAAATAAATATTATTAATTATATAGATCTTATGATTTCAATGGACTCGGCAAATGGTCATCTTGCAGCTAATTGTGGAATTCCTGTTTTGACAATATGGGGAATGACTCACCCATTCTGTGGTTTCACCCCATTTGACCAATCTACAGAAAACTCAATAATGATTGACAGGAACCTATATCCGTCAATTCCAACCTCAATATTCGGAAATAGAGTTCCAAAAGGATACGAAAGTGCATTTAGATCTATTGAACCAAAAGAAATAATTGAGAAGGCATTAAAAATCTTAGAGGAGACTATACCTCATCATAACTAATTTCGACCTCTTCAGAAGTTGGCCTTGCTTGACAAGTTAAGATATATCCATCTTCAACTTCATCATCTGTAAGAATTTGATTATTGTCCATCTCTACAGAACCCTTATCTATCTTTGCTAAACATGTGCTGCAGATTCCACCTTGACAAGAATATGGAGCATCAATATCATTTTCAAGTGCAAGATCTAGAATGGTTTTATCATCTACCATTTCTAGATTATATTCCATTTCATCACAAATAATTTTAATTTTTTTTGACATAGATATATTGATTATCAGCGCAATATTACTAATAAATTAACTATTTATTAAAAATAAAATTGTAGATTTATCGCCCAATTTTTATGAAAATGAAAAATTACGATTTATCAGCTAGCTGTAATACCATAGAAAAAAACACCAACTTCACAGGTAATTTTAACTCAGAATCTGACTTTAGAGTTGATGGCTCTTTTGAGGGAAATATTGAGACTAAAGGTAAGGTGGTGATTGGTAAAAATGGAAATATTGACGGAACGATTGTATGTTCATCTGCGGACATTGAAGGTAAATTTAAAGGAACCATCCATGTTGACGACTTATTGTCAATTAGATCTTCAGGCGAAGTTCATGGTGATGTTGTTATGTCAAAGTTGATTGTTGAGTCTGGAGCAATTTTTAATGCAAAGTCATCTATGCAAAATGATGATTCTGAAATAGCACCACTAAAAAAGATAACAAACTTCAACAATCCTCGTGAAAAAACAGCCTAAACCCTGGCTTATATTTTCCGGTTTATTTTTTCAAATTGCCATTGTAATGCTTGTATTGACAAGGCTAGGAAAATATGCTGATTCCTACTTTCAAAACGAATCAAATCAATTTACTCTTTCCCTATCCTTATTGGGGATAATCTTGATTATTTATCTAATAATCTCTCAGACAAAAAATTTAAAATAACTTTTTAAATTTTGACCTCAAATGATTTTATAAATATGTATTTATATATTACATTTGTCGCGCAAAACTTAATCTACTTAGTTTAAGCATGATATATACTAAAAGCAGATATTTTTTTCTTTCTATATTAATTTTGTCTGCCTCATTTCTAGATGCTAAAGAAGAAGAAAAAGAGCTTACTCTTCAAGAAGAAATTACGGAATATATATATCATCACGTTCAAGATTCTCATGACTTTTCACTCTTTTCA
>CACJMJ010000033.1 GCA_902594485.1 uncultured Bacteroidota bacterium | reverse complement strand
GGGGTATTGGTAAATCTATTTGTGAGACCTTTGCTCAAAATGGTTGTAATGTTGCATTTACTTATAATAACTCTAAAGAATCTGCAGAGAATTTATCTAAAGAACTTAATAAACTTGGAGTAAAGGCCAAAGCGTATAAAAGTGATGCTTCAAATTTTGATGATGCCACTAAACTAGTTGAAGATGTTTTAAGTGATTTCAAGAAAATTGATATTCTAGTTAATAATGCTGGTATTAAAAAAGATAATTTATTAATGAGAATGGAAAAATCAGATTTTGATGCTGTAATCAATACAAATTTATCTTCTGTTTTTAATCTTACGAAGGCTTCAATTAAAACATTCTTGAAGCAAAGAAATGGTTCAATTATAAATATTAGCTCTGTTGTAGGTGTTAAAGGAAATGCAGGGCAATCAAATTATTCTGCTTCAAAGGCAGGTATTATAGGTTTTTCCAAATCCATTGCTCTAGAATTAGGTTCTAGAAACATTAGAAGCAATGTAATTGCCCCTGGATTTATAGAAACTGATATGACAGACTCTTTACCGGAGGATGTTATTAATTCTTGGAAAGAAAGTATTCCACTAAAAAGAGGTGGTAATCCAAGTGATGTTGGAAATGCATGTGTGTTTTTAGCATCAGATCTGTCTAGTTATATTACTGGGCAAGTTCTTCATGTAGATGGAGGAATGTTAACTTAAAAATTAAATTTAAATGAAAAATTTACCAAACATAGGTTTACCTATTATTTTATTATCACTATTATTAATTGTATTCATATCTAGATCATCTGTAAATATTGGATCAGGTGAAGCTGGAGTATTATTTAAAACTCTAGGAGGTGGTGTTGTTACTGATGCTCCACCAAAAGGTGAGGGGTTTAAAATCATTGCACCATGGAACAGGATTGTTATATATAATGTGAAGCAACAAGAGGTTCTTGAAAGTATGCAAGTTTTATCTTCTAATGGTCTTGAAATAACTATTGATGTATCAGTATTATATCAACCACTTTATGACCAGTTAGGTTTATTACACCAAACTAAGGGGGAGAATTATTTAAACTCTGTTTTACTACCTAATATCAGAGCTGTAGCTAGGAGTGTTGTTGGAAGATATACTCCAGAGCAACTTTATTCTACAAAAAGAGATGCTATACAAAATGAAATATTTATTGAAACTAGAGATGATGTTCTAGGACAATATATTCAGTTAAACTCTGTTCTTGTAAGAGATGTTACTTTGCCTACTGCAATTAAAGAAGGTATTGAGAGAAAACTAGTTCAAGAACAAGAAGCTCTAGAATATGAGTTTAGACTTGTAAAGGCTGAACAAGAAGCTGAAAGACAAAGAATTGATGCGGAAGGTAAGGCAATAGCTAACAGAATTCTTAGTGCATCTTTAACTGATAGAATTCTTCAAGAGAAGGGTATTGAGGCTACATTAAAGCTAGCTGAATCACCTAATGCTAAGGTTATAGTGGTAGGATCAGGAGAGAATGGTTTACCGATAATTTTAGGAAATAACTAAAATTATTTTTTACTTAAAAGAGAATCCATTATCATTTCGGTAATGGATTTTTTTATTATTAATAATCTCTTTTCTCAAAATCTTCATTTTCTTCTTTAATTATCTTCCTAATTAGAAGATATATTAAGGATGCAATTATAATTAACCAAATAATAATACTAAAAATCATTTCTGAATCATTCATTTATGTTAGTTTTACTGCTGTCCCATAAGCCATAATCTCGGAACATCCCTGCATAATCATTGATGTAGTAATTCTTACGTTAATGACAGCATCTGCTCCTAACGATATTGCATCATCTTTCATCCTGCTAATTGCCTGTTCTCTTGCTTGAGCCTGTAGCTTAGTATATTCATCTATCTCGCCACCGACTACATTTTTTAATGCTGCAAAAATATCTCTGGCAGCATTTCTTGATCTCACAGTATTTCCACGAGCAATTCCAAGAACTTTTGAAACTTGTTTTCCTTCTATATTAGGGGTAGTAGCTATAATCATACTTTAAATATACAAACTTAAACAGACATATCCTGTTTTACATAATATTAATTATAGGACATTTATATTAATTAACCTTTATTAGCTGACTTGATATAATTTCCCATTCTAAATAGTTATTTTGATCACTATAAGGGTTTGAAGTATTGTACAATTCAAGAATCCCATCATTATCGATGTCTTTAATCTTTGTAAATCTTATCCAACCCTCATTACCAGAATATACATCAATAAAGCTTGATGTTGCATCTCTAAAGTATTCACCATCAAGTTTAAGAATTTGTATAGACCAATCTCTATAAAAATTAGTTTGATCCCAAGGCAATCCTGGTTCTTCATTCATGTTATCTCCAGTTCTAGTAATTATAATTTCAACCTGCCCATCATTATCAAAATCAAAAAACTCAAAATTAGTAACGATACCTTGTTTATCAATACCTGATGCAGGCAATCTCTGAAATTCATTATTTATAAAATCAACTCCATCGCCATATATAATTACTGGTGCATTATCATAAGTATTGCAGTACCACCATTCACATTCTGGATTTTGACCCCATGACCAGTCATGCCCACCTGCAATTAGATCAATAAAACCATCATTATTGATATCAATAAGCTCTGCATTGTACATTTGATTCATGAGAGCTTGATCAATAAGAGCTTCACTTGGTTCAAGTTGTCCATTCAAATTTTTATATATGAGTGATTTACCACGTCCACCATCAACTGCAACAATATCAAGGTCACCGTCATTATCGATGTCTCCTGAAGCACCACCATGATAAAATGATTCAAAAGATTGATAGTCAACATCCGAAAAACTCCCATCTCCATTACTCATTAATGCCTTGTTGAACTCTCCATTAAATGGCTGCTTATCATACCCGTGACCAAGAAGAAAAAGATCTACATAGTCATCATTATTAAAGTCACCTAAGAGAATCTTTCTTCCATGTACCAATCCAAGAAATTTATTATCATTTAATTCATCTACTTCAAAATTACCTCCACAACCACCTTTGTAAAATTTTATCAGTTGTTTTCTTTCATATCCATAATAATCACTAGGATAATCAACAAAATTTGAATAATCGTTATAGGAACCAATTATATCCATATAACCATCATTATTATAGTCTACACTTATAACGTTAAGACCATATTCTCCTGATTCTCCACCCCATTGGTTGTTTAATAGTGAACCTAAATCCTGGTAATTTTCTGGGTAGTATATGTCAAAAAGCTCATATGATGTCTGACTCCAATCTGGAATATCTGCTTGCCAATAACTACAATCAACTTGAAAATTTGCAGTTATTGTAACATTTGAGCCTATGGTCAATGTAATATTTGAACTTGTTGACTCTGAACCAATCCATCCAACAAATTCATAACCTTCATTTGGAGTAGCTACAATACTAATTGATGTGCCATCATTATATGTACCTCCAGAAGTAGACACACTCCCCCCCTCTCCTGCACTGACTGTCAATGTATACTGAGTAACTGTTGTTGAAGGTGATCCTGTATTTATAGTATTTGAGGGTGGTGAGACATATATTGAAGAGTCTTCTTCTGCGGTATCTTTAGCACAACTAAGAATAACCAATAAGCTTATGCATACAGAAAGTTTTTTCATATCTCTAATTTAGAAATTCAAGCTATTTAATCTGTTTTAAATTCTGCTGTAATTTCCATATCTACATTTAACTTAAAAGTTAAAGGGTTTGCTGTCCACCCATTTGACCACTTATCAAAGTAATTCCCATCAGCTGGTTCTGCAGTAATAGTTATTTCAGTTCCGGGTGGTCTGACTAACCAAAAAAAATCCCTACGTGTAAGAAGAGTTCCCGGGGAACCTATCCATCCACCTTCACTTGCATAGGCTGTTAACACAACTTTTTCTGGCTGTTTAGAAGCAGAAGAGTCTGATGGTGGCATATCACCCTTTGTACATCCGATAAAAATAGATAAGGATAGTAATGATATGTATAAAAGTCTTTTAATCAGTTATGGATTTAAATACTGCTGTAAGGTCTATATCAGAATTCATCTTAAAAATTATTGGATTTACTGTTACACCATTAGACCACTCATGAAATTCCATTCCCAGAGCTGGTAATGCAGTTAGAAGTACATCCGTTCCAGCTGGTAATGATTCATTCCAAGACCCCTTTCCCCATATATAGGTCTTGTTGTATTCTAAATTTAGCCATCCTGGTGGATTATTACCATATCCAGGGTGATTGTTTGCTTGAGGATCGTGTGCATAAGTTTGACCTGTTAAGCTTGGTGTATTAACTGGAGCATTTAAACGAGTTGTGTCAACTGTTAAATCATACATTACTATAGGTCCCAAACCATTACCAGTATAAGTTGATTCTGGTAATTCTCCCTTAGTACAGCCAAGAATAAGTATTAACGATATATATGTAAGTCTTTTAATCAT
>CACJMJ010000032.1 GCA_902594485.1 uncultured Bacteroidota bacterium | reverse complement strand
GATACAAAATTAAAATAGAAGTTATTGAAGAGAATAAGCTTATTTTAAGATACTGTAATATAAATGGCCTTCTTATAAATTTGCTTGTCGCTCCTACAAGTTGCATTGTTTTTATAATATCTCTTTTGGAATAAATAGAAATTTTGATTGAATTATTAATCAATATAAAGCTAGTTATAAAAAATACAATGCTTATAATCAAAATCCATAATCCAATTTTTTCAAAATTTCTGTTAAGTGCGTCAACCAATGGTTTATCATATTCAATTTCCTCAATAAATTGAAAATTATTGAGATTTTTGATAAAACTGTCAATAAAATATATATCAATTTTGTCACCCTTAAGTTGAACTGAAATTGCATCTAAAAGAGGGTTATATCCAAGAAAACCAACAAATTCTTCTCCAATCTCTGATGAAAAAATCTTCGCTGCGTCTTCTTTAGATAAATAGTTAATATCCTTTACGTCTTCATTTAATCTTAGCAATTTTATTAATTGCTTATTCTCAGACTCTTTTGTGTCATTTTTTAGATAGATATTGATTGTAACATTTTCTTTAAAATAATTTTCAATTGAAGAGGAGTTAAGGTAGATAAAACCTATTAACGATAAAGTAAATAATACAACCGTATTTATAAGGAAAATTGAAATTAAATTACTTCTTACCTTACTAACTTCAGAATTGATTCTTTTTTTTGTTTCCAAACTTTTATAAAAGTAATAAACTAATAATAAATTAATTTTTATCTTAATTAAATTAGTTCTTCCTTTGTATAAATTTGCTTAAGGTGAGATATAATTTTCTAGAAATAGAAAAGAAATGGCAAGAATTTTGGAAGACTAATGAGACTTACAAAGTCAGTTTTTCTACAAAGCCTAAATTCTATGTATTAGATATGTTTCCATATCCATCCGGTGCTGGTCTTCATGTTGGTCACCCCCTTGGTTATATTGCAAGTGATATATATTCCAGATTTAAAAGACATAAGGGATATAATGTCCTACATCCTCAAGGATATGATTCATTTGGTCTCCCTGCTGAACAATATGCAATAAGAACTGGTCAACATCCGCTTAAGACTACATCCGATAATATAAACATGTATAGAAGCCAGCTAGATAGAATCGGATTCTCTTTCGATTGGTCCAGAGAAATAAGAACTTCTGATCCAAAATATTATAAATGGACTCAATGGATATTTATTTTAATGTTCAACTCATTTTATTGTACTAAGGATAAAAAAGCAAAGAGTATAAATACTCTTATAAGTATGTTTGAAAAAGATGGTGACAAAGACTTTAAAGAGCATCTTTTAGAGCATGGATATTCATTTACAAGTTCAGAGTGGAAAAACTTTGATGAAAAAATTAAGTCGGATATACTGATGAACTTTAGATTGGCATACTTGACCGATGGAGATGTAAATTGGTGTGAGGAGCTAGGAACCGTTTTAGCAAATGACGAAATTATAAATGGAGTAAGTGAAAGAGGAGGTTATCCAGTAACTAAAAAAAAGGTCAAACATTGGTGTCTAAGAATTAGTAAATATTCGGATAGACTTTTAAATGATTTAGATAAAATTGATTGGCCAGATCCACTAAAAGAAATGCAAAGAAATTGGATTGGAAAATCTAAAGGTGTATCTGTAACTTTTAATGTTGAAGATTCAAATAAAAAAATTGAGGTTTTTACTACAAGACCAGACACAATTTTTGGAGTCTCTTTTCTTACTATTGCACCGGAATATAAAGAAATAAATGATTTATCATCATTAAATTATAAATCAGAAATTGAGAATTACATTGAAGAAGTTTCAAAGAAATCAGAGAGAGAAAGATTGTCTGATGTAAAAACTGTTTCAGGGGTATTTTCAGGTTCTTACGCAATCCATCCTTTCACAGGAAATAAAATACCTATATGGATTTCAGACTATGTTATTGCTAGTTATGGAACGGGAGCAGTAATGGGTGTTCCTGCTGGAGATCAAAGAGATTTTGACTTTGCTAAAAAATTTAAGATTGATATTCCAAATATTTTTGAAAATATAGATATCTCGAAAACGGCTTTTTCTGATAAATCAGGTTTTAAACTTATTAATTCAGAATTTCTGAATGGATTAGACTATGAAAAATCTTTAGAATTAATAATTGATGAAATTGAGAAAAAAGGAATTGGTAAATCTAAAATTCAATTTAAGTTAAGAGACGCTACATTTAGTAGACAAAGATATTGGGGTGAGCCAATACCTATCTATTATAAGGATGGAATTCCAAGTAATATTGAGTTAGACTATTTGCCATTAAAATTACCTGAAGTAGATAATTTTCTTCCTACAAAAAATGGAGATTCCCCATTAGGAAATTCATCTTCATGGGCTTGGAATGAGAAGACAAAAAGAGTTACATCAAACGATGAAATAAATGATAACGATACTTTTCCATTAGAATTAAATACTATGCCAGGTTGGGCAGGAAGTTCTTGGTACTTCTATAGATATATGGACCCAACAAATGAAAAAGAATTTATTTCAAAAGAATCTCAAAAATATTGGTCAGATATAGATGTTTACTTTGGGGGAAGTGAGCATGCTACAGGGCATCTTTTATATTCAAGATTTTATCAAAAATTTCTATATGATTTGGAATATTTAAATAAGGATGAATATTCTAAAAAATTAATTAATCAAGGGATGATTCTGGGTAACTCTGCATTTATATTCAGAGAATCAGGATCAAATAAATATATTTCAAGTAATCTTATATCAGATAACGAAGTTGATAAAGTTAGAATTGATATAAAGTATGTTAAAGATGATAACAAAGTAGACTATAATCTATTAAAACTTGAAGATTCTGATTTTAAAAATTCAACATTTAAATTAGAAAACGATTCTTTCTATTGTGTTAGGGAACAAGAAAAAATGTCGAAGTCTAAGTTTAATGTTGTTAATCCCGATGAAATTTGTGATCAATATGGTGCTGATACGCTTAGAATGTATGAAATGTTCCTCGGTCCAATTGAACAATCTAAACCTTGGGATACCAGGGGAATATCAGGAGTTCATTCATTTTTGAAAAAGTTTTGGAGTCTGTTCTTTAAAGATGGATTATTCAATGTATCAGAAGAGGAGCCTTCAAGAGAATCTTTAAAGTCACTTCACAAAACAATAAAAAAAATTACTGAGGATATAGAGAAATTAAGTCTTAATACATGCATAAGCTCATTTATGATTTGTGTAAATGAACTTAGTTCAATTGGTTGTAACAATCGAGAAATTCTAAAGGAGTTATTAATTCTTATCTCTCCCTTTGCACCTCATTTTGCTGAGGAGTTATGGAGTCAATTAGGTCATAAGGAGTCAATAGTTGATCAGGTTTATCCAGAATATAATGAAAAGTATTTGGTCGAAACTGAAAAATTATACCCAGTTTCATTTAATGGTAAAACTAAGTTTACTATAAATCTTCCATTAGATCTCTCTAATAAAGAAATTGAAGATGCTGTGTTATCATTTGAAAAGACAAAATCTATTTTAAATAATTTAAAGCCGAAAAAAATTATAGTTGTTCCAGGTAAAATTATAAATATTGTTTTATGATTGATCCAATCTTTGAAATTATAGGTTTATCAGCAGCATTTCTTACTACCTCTGCTTTTATTCCGCAAGTTTACAAAATCTACAAAGAAAAAAATGCAGACGGGATTTCACTCACAATGTATGTTATATTATTTATTGGTGTTCTGCTTTGGCTCATATATGGAATTTTGATAGGGAGTTTATCAATAATTATTGCAAATGGAATTACTGCACTCTTACAGCTAAGTATAATAATATTTAAGTTAAAAAATTGATAAAATTTTTCAGTTATTTAGCTTATTACATAACTTTGTAAAAATTTGATTTATGTTTTACACTGGTGATCTAAATTATTGGTTGATTATACTACCTATATTTGCTCTTAGTTGGTATGTTCAATATCAACTTAAATCAAAATTTAAAAAATTCTCAAGGCAGTCACTATCAGCTAATCTTTCTGGAAAAGAAATTGCAGAAAAAATGTTAAGTGATCATGGTATTTATGATGTAAAAGTTATGAGCGTTAAAGGACAACTTTCAGACCATTATAATCCCCAAAAGAAAACTGTCAATCTAAGTGAGGCTGTTTACAACCAAAGAAATGCTGCAGCTGCTGCTGTTGCTGCACATGAGTGTGGTCATGCAGTTCAGCACGCAAAAGGATATGAATGGTTAAAGATGAGATCAATTTTAGTACCAATGGTTGGTGTAACTTCAAAACTAGGTCTATACATATTATTTGGAGGGATAATATTAATGCAAAGTTCTCCAGTCTTGGGTGAAAGTTTACTTACATTAGGGATCTTTGGTTTTGCTACCGGTACTTTATTTAGTCTTGTTACACTTCCAGTAGAGTTTGATGCTAGTAAAAGAGCTATTTATTGGCTTGAAAGAAAAAGAATCGTAAATCAAAGAGAACTTGTTCAATCAAAAGAAGCCTTAAACTGGGCAGCTGGCACTTATGTTGTAGCAGCTCTAGCTTCAATTGCTAACCTTGTATATCTATGGATGAGGTTTGGTAGAAGGAACTAACCTTTTATATATTTATCTATAGCCATTGCCATAGAAGGAGAAACTTCTGTTGGTGCTTTGATGTCTATTCTTAGATTTTTAGCTTTTGCTGCTTCTTCAGTCGTATTTCCATATACAGCAATAAGAGTCTTATTTTGTTCAAAATCAGGAAAGTTTTTAAACAAAGA
>CACJMJ010000031.1 GCA_902594485.1 uncultured Bacteroidota bacterium | reverse complement strand
TTTCTTTGCAGACCAAATTAATTATATAAAAAAATTAAAAAGTAAAGATTAATCATGGGAACCTTTTGGATATTAGTATCGCTTATAATCTTTGTTTGTATTCTTCTAATACTTGTTGTTATGGTTCAAAATCCTAAGGGTGGTGGATTGTCATCAACTTTTGGAGGAGGTCAACAACAGATTGGTGGAGTTAAAAGCACGACAGACTTCCTTGATAAAAGCACATGGGTCCTTGCTGCTATAATTCTTATTCTAATATTGATTTCTAATGTAACTCTAATGAATGACTCTGAAAATTCAGATTCTATTCTTATTGATGAATCAATTCCTGAGCAAACTATTCCAGAAATTCCTGAGCAAACTATTCCAGAAATTCCCTCTGACCTAGATCAATAAAATGTCATGATGTCATAGGTTAGCATACTATAAGGCATATTTTTAAATTGGCATAGTTTGTGAAATTATTAAATAAAAAAAAATGAGTAAAATTAATATTAAACCATTAGCAGATAGAGTTTTAGTTGAACCATCAGAAGCTGAGACAAAAACTTCGTCTGGAATAATAATTCCTGATTCTGCAAAAGAAAAGCCTCAAAGAGGAAAGATAGTTGCAGTAGGACCAGGTACTAAAGAAAACCCTGTTACTTTAAAGTCAGGTGATATTGTCCTGTATGGAAAATATGCAGGCACAGAACTACACCATAATGGTGTTGATTACTTGATTATGAAAGAGAATGATATTCTAGCAATTGTATAATTTAAATTAAAGAAAATGGCAAAAAAAATTGAATTTGATATTGAAGCACGAGACGGAATTAAACGTGGTGTTGATGCATTGGCTAATGCTGTAAAGGTTACACTTGGCCCAAAAGGTAGAAATGTTATAATTGGTAAATCATTTGGGGCTCCTCAAGTTACTAAGGATGGTGTAACTGTTGCAAAAGAGATTGAATTAAATGATAATCTTGAAAATATGGGAGCTCAGATGGTTAAAGAGGTTGCTTCTAAAACTAATGATTTGGCTGGTGATGGAACAACAACCGCTACTATTCTTGCTCAGTCGATTGTAACTGAGGGTCTAAAAAATGTTGCAGCAGGAGCTAATCCTATGGATCTAAAAAGAGGGATTGATAAAGCAGTTTTATCTGTAGTTAAAGGTCTAGCTAAGCAGTCAGTTGAGATTGGAAGTGCATCTGAAAAAATACTTCAAGTTGCAAGTATCTCAGCCAATAATGATGAGACTATTGGAAAGCTTATTACTGAAGCTTTTGAAAAAGTTGGTAAAGAAGGAGTAATCACTGTTGAGGAAGCTAAAGGTACTGAAACATACGTTGATGTAGTTGAAGGTATGCAATTTGACAGGGGATATATCTCACCTTATTTTGTTACTGATTCAGAAAAAATGGAGGCTGATCTAGATACTCCTCAAATTTTGATAACAGATAAAAAAATATCGGTTATGAAAGACTTACTTCCAATATTAGAACCAGTTGCTCAGTCAGGGAAACCTCTTTTAATAATTGCAGAAGATATTGATGGTGAAGCTCTAGCTACACTTGTTGTAAATAAACTTAGAGGTTCATTAAAGATTGCTGCAGTTAAAGCTCCAGGATTTGGAGATAGAAGAAAAGCAATGCTCGAAGATATAGCAATTTTAACTGGGGGTACGGTAATTTCTGAAGAAAGAGGTTTTACACTAGAAAACACTACAATAGATATGCTTGGTACTGCTGAAAAAGTAACAATTGACAAAGACAATACTACAATAGTTAATGGCTCTGGAAATAAAGATGATATTAAATCTAGGGTTAGTCAGATTAAAGCACAAATTGAAACTACGACTTCAGATTATGATAAGGAGAAGCTTCAAGAAAGACTAGCTAAATTAGCTGGTGGTGTTGCTGTATTATATGTTGGTGCACCTTCAGAGGTTGAAATGAAAGAAAAGAAGGATAGAGTTGATGATGCACTTCATGCGACAAGAGCAGCAATAGAAGAAGGAATTGTTGCAGGTGGAGGTGTTGCCTTACTTAGTTCAAAGAGTGATTTAGAAAAAGTAAAAGCTAGTAACTCAGATGAAAGTACAGGAATTCAAATTGTAAATAAAGCAATCGAAACTCCACTTAGAACAATCGTAGAAAATTCTGGAGGAGAAGGGTCAGTAGTAGTTTCAAAAGTTTTAGAAGGTACAAAGAACTTTGGATATAATGCTAAAGAAGGTAAGTATGTTGATATGCTTAAAGAGGGTATAATTGATCCAAAAAAGGTAACAAGAGTTGCACTTGAAAATGCAGCATCTGTTGCAGGAATGATATTAACTACCGAATGTGCGTTAGTTGATATTAAAGAAGACAATCCAGCTCCTATGCCGCCTATGGGAGGTGGAGGTATGCCTGGTATGATGTAAACTTCCAAACTATCAAAAAAACCTGCCTCTGAGCAGGTTTTTTTTGTAATTTAGTTTTCCTACTATGAAAAAAATACAATCTGCTCTAATTTCAGTTTTTAATAAAGATAAGATTGAAAATATTTGTTCTTTGCTATCTGAAAATAATGTAAAAATTTATTCAACAGGTGGGACCTATGATTATATTTCAAAGCTTGGTATTAAATTAGAAAAGGTAGAGGGCCTAACCTCTTATCCCTCTATACTTAAAGGAAGAGTAAAGACTCTTCATCCTAAAATTTTTGGAGGCATATTAAAGACAAACTCCAGCTCAGATATTGAGGATTCTAAAAAATATGATATTCCAGATATTGATCTTGTAATTGTAGACTTGTATCCATTTGAAGAAACAGTAAAAAACTCAAATGACCATAATGAAATAATTGAAAAAATTGATATTGGTGGGGTATCCTTAATAAGAGCAGCTGCAAAAAATTATGAAAATACAGTATGTATAAGTTCTCCGTCTCAGTATGAGGAGTTAACTTATGTCTTAAATGATAATTGTTCAACTGATATTTCTTTCAGAAAAAGACTTGCAGTTGAAGCATTCAATAAAAGCTCAGATTATGACTCAAAAATATTTTCATATTTAAATGGAAGCAATAATTCAATAGAATTACGATACGGAGAGAATCCACATCAAAAAGCGAGATTTATTGGTGATTTTAATGAATGCTTCGAGCAGATCAATGGTAAAGATATTTCATATAACAACCTACTCGATATTGATTCTTCAATTAATTTATTAAGAGATTTAGTCTCTGATAAAGCAATTTTTCTAATACATAAACACAATAACCCATGTGGAGTAGCAATCAGAGATTCTTTAGCTGAAGCCTATAATGATTCCTTAGCTTGCGATAGCATATCAGCGTTTGGAGGGATTCTAACAACAAATAAAATTATTGATAAAAATACTGCCAATCAAATTAATAAATTATTCTTCGAGATATTAATTGCTCCTGATTTTGAAGATGAAGCATTGAAAGTATTAAAATCAAAAAAAAATAGGATTTTAATTAAATTAAAAAAAATTCCAAAAGAAAGTATTCAGAGACGAACTTGCCTAAATGGTGAGTTAGAGCAAGATTTTGATAAGAAGACTGAAACTTTTAATGACTTTAAAATCGTAACAAATATATCACCAGATAAAAATAATTCTGGTGATTTAGTTCTTGCATCAATTATTGCCAAGCATACAAAATCCAATTGTATTATTATCATTAAAAATCAACAATTAATTGGGTCTGGCATGGGTCAAGTTTCGAGAATTGATGCATTAAATCAGGCAATACATAAATCAAAGAAATTTGGATTTGATTTAGATGGAGCTAGTTTAGCTAGTGATGCTTTTTTCCCATTTTCTGATTGTGTTGAAATTTCATTTAAAAATGGTATAAAATCGATTGTTCAACCAGGAGGCTCTGTAAGAGATATAGATTCAATAGAATTTTGTAACCAGAATAAAATGTCAATGATGTTTTCAGGAATAAGGCATTTTAAACATTAGATTTCCATTATTTAACTACCTTTGCTGATTATTATGGGATTTTTTACGGAAGAAATAGCGATAGACTTAGGCACTGCAAATACACTAATTATTCATAATGATAAGGTTGTGATTAACAGTCCCTCTATTGTTGCAATGGATCGATCAACAAAAAAAATTATTGCAATTGGTGAAGAGGCCAAATTCATGCAAGGAAAAACACATGAAAACATTAAAACAATAAGACCTCTAAAGGATGGTGTTATAGCTGATTTTGAGGCTTCAGAGAAGATGATCAGCGAATTAATAAAAAGTATCCCTACTTTAAAGAAAAGATGGTTTTCCCCTTCATTGACAATGGTTATTTGTATCCCTTCAGGTATAACTGAAGTTGAGATGAGAGCTGTTAAAGAATCTGCAGAAAGAGTAAATGGAAAAGAAGTATACTTAATACATGAACCTATGGCTGCAGCTATTGGAATTGGAATTGACATAGTTAAGCCTAAAGGTAATATGGTTGTTGATATTGGTGGAGGTACAACTGAGATTGCTGTGATTGCATTATCAGGAATTGTATGTGAGAAATCTTTAAAAGTTGCAGGTGATGTACTTACTAATGATATTGTTTACTACATGAGAACTAAACATAACTTATATATAGGTGACAGAACTGCTGAAAAAATTAAAATTGAAGTTGGTTCTGTTACTGAGAGCTTAGACGAACCACCTGAAGATATGCATGTTCAAGGTAGAGACCTTTTATCGGGTAAACCAAAAGAAAAGATTATATCTCACATAGAAGTTGCAAAGGCTATTGATAAGTCTGTGATAAGAATCGAAGACTCTATTATGGAAACATTATCGCAGACACCTCCTGAACTTGCCGCAGATATTTATAATACTGGAATCTATTTAGCTGGAGGGGGTGCATTGCTTAGAGGCCTTGATGAAAGGTTATCAAAAAAAACTGATCTTCCAGTTTATATTGCTGAAGACCCCTTACAAGCTGTAGTTAGGGGAACTGGAATAGCTCTTAAAAATATCGATAAATTTAAGTCAGTTCTAATTAAGTAAATAGTTTAATGCAATCTATAATTAATTCCATAGTTAAGAATAGGAACTTAATTATTTATTTAATTCTATCATTTATATCTTTCAGTTTTTTATATAATAATAGCTCATTACATTTCAATGAGTTTGGAAAAATTTCCACATACTTATCTGCGACTTCATCAAAATTTTCGTCATCCATAAATTCATATTTTAATCTTAAAAGCGAAAATGAAAAGCTTATTAATGAAAATCTTCAACTAAAGAAGATGGAATCAAAGCATAGATTTACTCAAATTAATGAAGACACATTAAATTCTATCATTAGTGCAACAGTAATTGTGAACTCAATAAATAAGAGCAAAAACATTATTATTATTGACAAGGGTAAATTAGATAACATAAATTTAGAGATGGGTGTAATGTCCTCAGAGGGTGTAGTTGGAATAGTGAAAAGTGTAACAAACAATTATGCTTCAATAATCTCATTATTAAATACAGATTTAAAATTAAATGCCATACTTAAAAACTCTTCTACTATTGGATCGGTTACATGGGATGGTTTAAATGCAAGAATTTTAAAATTAAATGATATACCACTTAGCAGTTCTTTAAAGGTTGGAGATACAGTTGTAACTGGGGGAATGTCTTTCTATTTCCCTAAAGGTGTTCCAATCGGTAGAATTATCAATTATGATAATAATTCTTTGGAAGGATATTATGAAATTGATATTGAGGCTTTTAATGATTTTTCTTCACTATCCAACCTATATATTTTAAACAGAACTGACAATAATGAAATTCAAAGTTTATTAGATGAATAGAGAACTAATTGGAAATATTTCATTCTATACTATAATTTTAGCACTACAGCTATTAGTCTTTAATCAATTCCAGTTATTTGGTTTTGTTACACCATTTGTTTATTTGATTATTTTCATACATTATAGAATATCATATGATAAAACTGTTTTATTATTATTGGGATTCATAATCGGCTTTATTATTGACCTTTCAATGCAAACATATGGTTGTCATACTTTTTCAACAATAACAATATGTTATTTCAGAAGTAGAATCGAAAAAAGTTCATTTGGAGTTAATGCTAATTTACCTTTAGCTATGATTAAAGGCACACCTTTATTAAGTAGAGTTTCATTCTTCTTATCACTAATTGTAATCCATTCTATTATATATTACTCATTTATATTTTTTAATGTTAATCTTTTAAGCACAATTTTTTTATATGCTTTTATTAATTCAATTGCTACCTTTATACTTATTTGGATTATTTCAAGATTAATATCTGATAGGTAATGTTAAAAAAGTATATACTAATCTGGTTAACAATAATTGTTTCAGTAATATTTATTATAAGGCTAGCCTCTCTTCAATTGTCAAGTGATTCTTATTTTAATTCAGATTTCGCTATACAAGAATTGTCTATTTATCCTGAAAGAGGCTTAATTTTTGATAGAAATGGAAATCTTCTTGTAGCCAATCAGCCGTCATATGAATTAATTATAATTCCTGAAAACACTTCTGAATTTGACACAATTTCTTTTGCAAATTTAATTGATATGAATCCCGATAAATTGAAGAAAGAGATCAATAGTTCCATTGCATATTCAAATAAACTACCATCAGTTATTAAATCACAAATATCCAAAGAGAAAAATGCATTTCTTCAAGAAAAAATATGGCTATTTGAAGGGTTCTATTTGAGGAAAAATTCTGTAAGAGATTACATTAAACCATTTGCAAGTAATGTAA
>CACJMJ010000030.1 GCA_902594485.1 uncultured Bacteroidota bacterium | reverse complement strand
GATCTATAATAGTAACTGATGAAGATCCAAACATTGACATAGACATTATTATTGAAGATTTTGATATATCATTTATTGAAAAAATAGGCTTGAATACAATATCAAATATATCTAGTATTGTTTCAGGAAAAATTAACCTCTGGGGACAAACTAATAATATTCAACACAATGGCAAGTTATATCTAAATCAGTCTAAGTTTAAAGTTCCATATTTAAATATTGAATACTTCTTGTCAGAAAACTCAGAAATTGATTTATACAATCAAAATTTTGAATTCAATAATGTCAACATTCAAACTGAATCTAATAATCTACCTACATCATTACTTGGTAAAATTACTCACCAAGATTATAAAAACTGGAATTTAGATCTCGACTTTCAATCAGAGAGACTTTATGTACTTAATAAAGAATATAATGAGAATGAAGGCTTTTACGGAAGAGCATACATGGGGGGAGATATTAAAATAAGTGGTCCAACTAATCAAGTTTCAATTAATATAAATGGTGTGACTAAAAGTGGTACAAGCATTACGATTCCTCAGTCAAATAATTATACAATTGATGATTTCTCTTTTATCACTTTTACAGATCTAAATTCTTATTCTCAGCAGTCTTTAGACTCAGAGAGCATTTCTAGTAATATTAATAAGACACTTGACTTAAATATCAACTTGCAAATTAATGATAGTGCTGAAGTTGAAATTACAATTGATCAAGAAACTGGAAGCTATATTAGTGGAAAGGGTAATGGCGATCTTTTAATGGAAATTGACTCCGATGGAAAATTTAACATATATGGAGATTATACTACTAATGAGGGTATATATAATTTTAGAAATCTAGCCTTAATTGATAAAAAATTTCAGTTAAAGAAAGGTGGAACAATTACCTGGGATGGTGATCCGCTTGCAGCTCAAATGAATATTCAAGCAACATATGAGGTCCCTGGTGGAGCAAACCCTGCTCTTCTTTTAGACAACCCAAATTTTAATAAAAAAATTCCAACTGATGTTGATATAAAACTCACAGGTGAACTGACTAAACCCAATAGCCCAGACTTTGAAATATTCTTTCCAAATACAAGTAGTACAGTTACTTCAGAGATAAATTATAGATTAAATGACCCAGAAGTAAGACAATTACAGGCTATTTCATTATTGACTCAAGGTATTTTTATAAATGAAGTTAGTGTTTCAATAGAAGGAGTGACTAATAATATATATGAAAAGGTTTCTGAAGTTTTTAGCGATATACTTGGAGGAAGTCAGGGACCACTGGAAGTAGGTTTAAATTATCTTCAGGGTGATAAGAGTGAAATATTAGATATTAAGACTGAAGATAGATTTGGTGTAACATTATCAACAAAAATAAGTGATAAAATTTTATTTAACGGAAAAATTGGGGTTCCAATTGGAGGGATAGAGGAAACATTAATTATTGGAGATGTTCAGATTGATTTTATCTTGAATGAAGATGGAACTTTACGGGCAAAAGTCTTCAATAAAGAAAATGAATTTAGGTATATAGGTGATGAGCTTGGTTATACTCAAGGAATAGGTTTATCATATCAAGTAGACTTTCAAACTTTTAGAAGTTTGTTGTCAAAAATTATTACTAATAATAATTAACAATTTCCCTTTATTGTTGAATATCCTAAATTTTTATATTTAAATTTGTCCAACTTAACGATGGCCGAAAAACTCAAAAAAATAGCTGTTCTTACATCAGGGGGTGATGCTCCTGGAATGAATGCTGCAGTCAGAGCAGTCGTTAGATCATCTGTCTATAATAATATTGAGTGTTATGGTGTTTACAAAGGCTATGAAGGCTTAATCTCAGATGATCTTGTAAAGCTTAATGCTAGAGGAGTTAATAATATTGTGAACAAAGGTGGTACAATTCTTAAATCTGCTAGATGTTTAGAATTTAGAACAAAAGAAGGAAGATCAAAGGCTAAGAACACTCTAGATAAATATAACATTGATTCACTAGTAGTTATAGGTGGAAATGGTTCTTTAACCGGTGCTCTTCTGCTTGAGGAGGAACATGGTATAAAGACTATAGGTATCCCAGGAACAATCGATAATGATTTAGTAGGAACAAGATGTACATTAGGATTTGATACAGCATTAAATACTGCAGTTAATGCTATTGATAAAATTAGAGATACTGCAAGTTCACATAATAGGTTATTTTTTATTGAGGTAATGGGGAAAGGATCTGGACATATTGCTCTTAACGCAGGGATTGGTGCAGGCGCCGAAGAAGTTCTAATACCTGAGCAAGGTATGGGACTGGATAGGTTACTAGATTCCCTAAAAAAGAGTGAAAAATCAGGTAAATCTTCAAGTATTATAGTTGTTTCTGAAGGTGATAAAATAGGTGATAATGTATTTAGTTTTTCATCCCATATTGAAAAAAATCTTCCTCATTATGAAATAAGAGTTTCAATCCTGGGTCATATTCAAAGAGGTGGGTCTCCTACTAGTTTTGATAGAGTCTTAGCTTCAAGAATGGGTGTTCATGCTGTTGATTGTCTTATTTCAAATAAAAGTAAAGTTATGGTTGGAATTATAGATGATAAAATGGTAACTGTTCCTATGGAAAAAGCTATTAAAGGAGGTCAACAATTAGACAAAGACTTAGTTAGAGTTTGTGATATAATTTCAATTTAACTTTTAAAATAAATATAAAATGGCAATAAATATTGGTATAAATGGTTTTGGTAGAATTGGTAGATTAGTTTTTAGATCTGCAATTAATAATGATGATTTTAATTTAGTCTCAGTAAATGACTTGTTAGACATTGATCATCTTGCATATCTTTTAAAATATGATTCTGTCCATGGTCCTTTTGATGGATCTGTAGAGGTAAGTGAGAATAAATTAATAGTAAATGGAAAGCCTATTAAAATTACTGCAGAAAGAGATCCAAATAATGTAGATTGGTCTGGAATTGGTGTAGAAGTTGTAGCTGAATGTACAGGTATTTTTACTTCAATAGAAAAAGCATCTAGTCACTTAAATTCTGGGGCAAAGAAAGTAGTAATATCTGCTCCTAGTGCAGACGCTCCAATGTTCGTAATGGGAGTCAATCATAAAGAAGCAAAATCTTCAGATACAATTGTATCCAATGCATCATGCACAACCAATTGTCTTGCTCCAATTGCCAAAGTACTTAATGATAACTTTATAATTGAGGAAGGCCTGATGACAACTGTACATGCTGCAACTGCAACTCAATTCACAGTTGACGGTCCTTCTAAAAAGGATTTTAGAGGTGGTAGAAGTTCACTGTTAAACATTATACCGAGTTCTACTGGAGCTGCTAAAGCCGTTACAAAAGTAATTCCATCATTAGAAGGTAAGCTTACAGGTATGGCATTTAGAATTCCAACTGCAAATGTTTCAGTTGTTGATCTTACAGTTAGACTAAAAAAAGATACCTCATATGAAAAAATTAAAAAAGTCATGAAAGATTCTTCTAATAACGAGTTAAGTGGAATACTAGGCTATTGTGAAGATCCTGTTGTTTCTCAAGATTTTATTGGAGATAAAAGAACATCAATATTCGACGCTAATGCCGGGATGCAATTAAATTCTAATTTTTTCAAAATAATTTCATGGTATGATAATGAATGTGGTTATTCTAATAAACTACTTGATTTATCTAAACATATATATACAATATAATAGACAATGATTCTAGTTGTTGATAGTGGTTCTACAAAAACTGATTGGATAGCCCTAAACGATAAAGGTGAAGAAATTTTTTCTACTCAAACCTTAGGCTTAAATCCCCAAATGCTTTCAAATGAGATATTAAATGAGAGAATTAAAAATAATTTCGAAATCTATAAAAACAGAAAATTAGTTGATAAACTTTTCTTCTATGGAGCTGGATGTGGTGTTGACTCTACTCAAGAAAGAATTCTAAAAGTTTTTAAATCAATTTTTATAAATAGTGAATTTGATATAAAAGAAGATACATATGCAGCCGTTTACTCAGCTGTAGATATTGGGACCCCATCTATTGTTAACATTATAGGAACTGGTTCAAACTGTTCATATTATGATGGAAAAGATGTAATTCAGAGAGTTCAATCTCTAGGTTATGTCCTTATGGATTATGCAAGTGGAAATTACTACGGTAAATATTTAATAAGAGCATACTATTTTAATAAAATGCCTGAGAATTTGAGAGAGGAGTTTGCAAAAAACTATGATTTATCTCCAAATACTATCAAAAATAAGCTTTATAGAGAAGAAAATCCTAATACATATTTGGCTGGATTTGCAAAGTTCTTAATTGATAACAAGTCTAATGAATATTTCAAAGAAATTATTTATAAAGGTTTAGAAAGATTTATAGATTATCAAATACTCCAATATGATGACTTTAGTAAAGTTGATATTCACTATGTTGGATCAATTGCATATTATCTAAAAGATGAAATTACCAGAGTTGGAAAAAAATATAATTTGCAAACAGGAAGATTTATCCAAAGGCCTATTACTGGTCTTGTAGATTATCACAAAAGAAATATATTAAGTTAACTATAGAATAGCAATCATAGATATTTCAACATTTACACTCATAGGTAATGTTTTAACAGCTATAGTCTCTCTTGCAGGTTCGTTGCCTTCTATAATATATTTTCCATAAATATCATTTACTGTTTTAAATAGATCCATATCTGAGAGAAAAATTGATGTTTTTACAACGTTACCAAAATTCATATTAGCTTCTTTTAATATATGTTTTAAATTTATCATCACTTGATTGGTTTCATCTTCAATAGAATTATTATTGAGTTTCATTGAATTAGGTTCAAGTGCTATTTGTCCTGAGATAAAAAGCATATTATCTTTAAGAATAGCCTGATTATATGGCCCAATAGGTGCTGGTGATTTAGATGTATTTATTATTTTTTTCATAATCTATAGTGATCTGTCTGGTTCAGATCTTTTTTCATATTTAAGGTCACTTAAAAGTCCAGATTTAATTCCAATAAAAAAGTTCCAAGAAGCCCTAGGGCTAAATGGCACCCATGAGAAGTCTAGTTTCCAACTATCAAGATCCCTATCAAATCTTATTTGTGTATAAGTAAAACCTTTTTGTTTGAAATCATATCCTGATGAAATACCAACTGTCCATTTTGGCGTAAGTGAAAGATTTGACGATATCATTAATGAATTTGTTGAAAAATCTTTTTGACCTCTTGAATTATTATAAGTTAAAGAATAAGCAAGATTAAGAGACCATGGCATATTGTATATATAATTAGTTAGGTCAATTTCTTCTTCTTCTTCTTCTTCTTCATCCATGTTCTGCCTCGAATCAGAAAAATTTTGTGACACACCAAATAAGTCATCGTTTCTTCCTCCTCCAGAAGTATTCTCATCAATTTGATCTTGAGTTTGCCCTCTTTTGAAAGTATCATTATTAATTGAATATTGAGTTGAAATATTTGCACTTGTCAATCTTAACAGTCCACCTCCATTCTTTGAATTAAATACATTAATTCTATTGTTATTTTCATCTAGTGCATAAGGATCAAATGTTGCACCAGTATTAACCGTAAAAGCTGTTGCCAAATCAAAACTTCCATTTACTCTAATTGGAGATAGATTAAATTCATCAGCGGCTAAATTATAACTTGTAGAAATATTTAAGTTTTTAAAAATATCAATCTTTCTAAGTTCAGTTTCCGTTGAGTCCTTAGGTTTAACTTTTGCCTCAATTACATTTTTAATATTTAGCCCAATACTACTTGAGTAGTTTCGTCCAGGCGCATTATATAAGCCACCTTGGAATCTTGTGTACTCTGCCGTATTACCATTTGCGTCTATAATATATGTATCATAATATTCTTCAAAACTTGGATTATTTGAGTATGATATACTTGGGGAAATAGTATGTCTAATTGACTGAACTTTATTTTTAGGTTTAAAATTTATAATTCCATAAACTTTTGTTGTAATACTTGCATTATAATTATATACTCCAAATCGATCAAAGCCACCTATTGTATCTTTAACTGCACCAACACCTTCATTAAAATCATTGTATTTGATTGTTTTTCCTGTCCATGTTTCAGTATACTGCCCACCAACACTAACGCTTAAATGTTTTAACATTTTAAAATTAGTTTGGAACGGAATGTTGTGTTGAACTGCAGATTTAGCATTGTCAAACATCCCTTTCTTTAATAAAAGATCATCAGCAAAAATTGCTCTGTTTTCAGCCTTTGAGGAGTATTGAATATTTATATTTTGAAAAAATCCTTTTTTTGACCTCCCCTTTCTTTCAAATGGATAGAATCTATTAGAACTAACAGTTAGAGTTGGTAGAGTTAGGTTTACCTGCTGGGTTTGTGTGTTCTGAGACATATTAGCTGTCATTGAGACTCTTACCCCTGCAGAGCCAGGAAAACTTTTAGAATAAGATACAGATGAACTCAAATTATTATTTAAAAAATTAGCAGTATTAAGTTGATTTACTGACTGTCTAAAATAATCACTACTCCCAAAGTTAACAGATGCAGAGAAAGATGAATTAGGAGATGATTTAGGATCCTTTGTGTGACTCCATCTAACATTGTAAACTGTGGATTTTCCATAATCAGGAAGACCACGTTCACCGCTTATTAAATTCTCATACCTAATTGTGAAGTTTCCGCTTGACTTATATCTTTTTTTATATTGAGAGCTAATGTTTAATCCATAACTTCCATTTGTGTAATAGTCTCCTAGAACTGTTAAATCAAAAAACTCAGATAATGGTAGATAATAACCACCATTTTGAAGTGAATAACCCCTTTGATTGCTTTCATTGACATTAGGAATTATAAAACCTGAGTCTTTAGTTTGCTGAGATGGAAAATAAGCAAATGGAAGTCCAATTGGGGTAGGAACATTTTTGACAAATAAGTTTGTAAAACCTGTAATGATATTTCCACCAGGGACTAATTTACCTTTTCGAATTTTGAAGAAATAATCAGCCTCTTCAGTTTCATCACCAATCAAGTTACCACCTGTTGTGACTTTACCATCTTTTAAATAATAAACAGAATCATTCTGTTTTTTTGTCAAACTAGATAGAATATTCATTCCGTTTTCCTCAGATTTA
>CACJMJ010000029.1 GCA_902594485.1 uncultured Bacteroidota bacterium | reverse complement strand
CAACTACATAGTTGCAAAAATTGATTCAATAGTTAATGATATGGAAGATGCCTCAATTACTTTGATTGATATTCTTTCTGCTCAAAAAAAATAATTTATTATGAATCTAGAAAAATTAACTAGAATTGGGTGTATTGCCCTTGGAGTACTTGGTTTAATTTTCTTAGCAATTGTATTTGCTAGTGGGGATGACTCTATCAAAATGGCTGCAGCATCTGGTAATTATGGTGTAATAACACCAATAATTATACTTAGCCAAATAACCCTACTTATTGCAGTTATAGTTACTCTAATTTTTTCACTTAGAGGAATTGCTAAAGATAAATCAAAGATGAAAAACGCACTTAAGTCTGCTGGCTTATTTCTTATCGTTGTTGTTATTGCATTTGTACTTTCAAATGGAGTTGAAACTCCAATGAGAGACGGTAAGGTTCTTTCTGCAATGGGTTCAAAATTAGTTGGAACTGGAATTAGGGTATTCTTCATTTTATCTATAATTGCTGTAGGTTTAATGGTTTTTCCAGGGACAAAAAAAATATTTAAAAAGTAAACTATGGCTAAAAGAAAAGCTCCAGAAGTCAATGCGGGATCAATGGCGGATATTGCCTTTTTACTTTTGATTTTCTTTTTGGTAACTACAACTATTGAAACTGACAGTGGTATTAATAGAAAGCTTCCTCCTATGGAAGATCAAATTGATCCCCCTATAATCAGAGAAAAAAATATTTTCACAGTTGTAGTTAATAAAAATAATCAACTACTAGTTGAAGAGTCATTAACTGATATTAAAGACCTTAGAGGTTTGGCTATGGAATTTCTTGATAATGGAGGGGGTTCAGGAGAAGAGGCATGTGATTATTGCCAAGGAGACAGAGACCCAAGATCATCAGATAATCCAGACAAAGCTATTATTTCATTAAAGAATGATAGGGAAACTGAATATAAAGTATATATAGCTGTTCAAAATGAGCTTGTGGCAGCTTATAATGAATTAAGAAATAGAGAGTTTGCTAGATTAAATCCTAACCTTGGACTATCATATGTTGAGGCTGATTTAATTTATAGTGATCCTAGAACATCATCTGATGATAAAGCTAGTTTAAAAGAAAAATTAGATGTGGTTAAACTGTTATATCCTCAAAAATTATCTGAGGCCGAACCAAGTAAAGTAAATTAAAATGGCAAAATTTAATAAAAAGAAAAGTGGAGATCTTCCTGCTATATCAACAGCATCATTACCTGATATTGTATTCATGCTTTTATTCTTTTTTATGGTAGCTACTGTTATGCGTGATAGTACACTGATGGTGCAAAACACTCTGCCTGCTGCTGACCAGATTCAAAAGTTAGATAAAAAGGATAGAGTAATATACATATACGCTGGAAAGCCATCTAGTAGATACGTTGATACTTATGGTACCCAGGCAAGAATTCAATTAAATGATAAATTTGGATCTGTTGAAGAGGTTGGTGCATTCGTGCTTGCTGAGAGAGCTGCTAAACGAGAAGAACTTCAAAATGTTCTAACAACTGCTTTAAAAGTTGATAGTGATACAAAGATGGGTATTATCAGTGATATAAAGCAAGAACTTCGTAAAGTTAATGCTCTTAAGCTAAACTATACAACTAGAGTTGGAGACTACACCCAAAATTTTAATTAGAATAAAGTATTTCTTACTTTTTTCATTATTACTTTTTGTTCAATCTAGCTTTTCACAATCTGATAAATTAGAAGAATCATACAGAGAAGATCAATTCTATTTTGGTTCAAGTTATTTTATTCAAACAGAATCTCTGGAGGACTTTAAACAGAACGGTTTCTCTGGTAATTTTCAATTTGGATTTATTAGAGACTTTCCTGTTAATAATAGTTCAACAAAGGCGGTTGGTATTGGCCTAGGATTTGAAAGAAATTTTTTTACTTCTAATATCCAGCCCTCTGAAATTGAAGATAATATTGATTATAGAATAGTTGTTAGTAGGTTCCTTGAATCTAAAAATAAAATTTCTTTTTCTTCAATTGTTCTTCCAATAGAATATAGGTGGAGAAAATCTTCAATTGATGAATATAAGTTTTGGAGAATTTATTCAGGATTAAAATTCAAGAAAAATTTTCCATTATATTCGAATCCTTCATATGGATCTGAAATTACAATTGATGAAATAGAAGATTGGACAACTTCTATTTATATTAATGCTGGTTATAATACTTGGAATATTTCTTTAGAATATGACCTAAACCCAATACTAAAAAATAAAAAGACTACAGATGGTAATAATTTAAATATTAGTTTTTTTAGACTTGGTCTTGTTTTCTACTTATTATAATTCTTTTCTTAGTCTTGCAACCGGTAGATCAAGTTGCTCTCTATATTTAGATACAGTTCTTCTTGCAACTTTATAACCCTTATCAGATAATCCCTTTGATAATTCAATATCTGATAGAGGCTTAGCTTTATCCTCATCATCTATAATTTGTTTTAATGTCTTCTTTATCTCTATAGTTGAAATTTCATCTCCATCTTTATTCTTCATTCCTTCAGAAAAATAACTCTTCAATAATTTAATTCCATAGGGTGTATCAATATACTTACTGTTAGCAACTCTTGAAATTGTGGATATATCCATGTTAATTTTTTCAGCTATATCTTTTAGAATCATTGGCTTTAAATCAGACTCTTCACCTGATAAAAAGTAATCATTTTGAAACGTTACAATTGCGTCTACTGTTTGAAATAATGTTTGATACCTCTGTTCAACAGCTTCAATAAACCATTTGGCTGAGTCAAGCTTTTGTTTTAAAAATTGCATGGCTTGATTCTGTGACTTGGATTTATTAGGATCATTTTTATATCCCTCTAATATATTTTTATATGAGTTTGAAAGCCTTAATTCAGGTGAATTTCTCTTATTTAATTCCACAATAAGTTCTCCATCTTCAATTTTTAAAATGAAATCAGGAATTATAGTATTATTTGAGAATTCACTACTAATCGACCCTCCAGGCTTAGGATTCAACTTTGAAATTTCATCAATTGATTCTTTTAGTTCATTATCAGATAAATTTAACTTTTCAGAGAGTTTAGAGAATTTCTTTTTTGAAAACAATTCAAACTCAGACTCAATTATTTTAATGGAATTTAATATTGACTCTTTTTGATTAGTTTTTTTATTAAGTTGAATTAAAAGACACTCCTGTAATGATCTTGCACCAACTCCAGGGGGATCTAAATCTTGAATTTTTTTCAAGACAGATATAACATCATCTTTAGTTGTTACAATATTTTGGGTAAAGGCTAAATCATCAATTATATCTTCAACTTCTCTTCTTAGATAACCACTCTCATCAATACTACCAATCAAGAATTCGCATAATGGTTTTTCCCTATCATTTAAAATTAAGTTTCGGGATTGATTATCTAGATATTGATGAAAACTTGGTGATGATTTTGTCTGAAAATTATTATTTTCTTCATTTGTTGAGTAAAAATTTTGACTAAAGTCATCATTTTCGTCAGATAGATAGTCATCAACATTAACATCTTCACTTTGAGTTTCTGAATCAAAATCATTAGAATCAGTATCCAATGATTCATTACCATGCTCAAGTGCTGGATTCTCCTCAATTTCATTCTTAACTTTTTGTTCTAACTCAGCAGTGGTCAGTTGTATCAGCTTCATTAGCTGAATTTGCTGTGGAGAAAGCTTCTGAGATAACTTTAATTGTAGTTTTTGATTAAGCATATTATGCATGAATACTTAAACAAAAGTAATAAAAGAATTAATTCTTATTAAAATGACGCATTTTTGGGTGTTCGAGGATAGGGTATTACATCCCTAATATTTTGCATTCCAGTACAAAACATTATTAGTCTCTCAAATCCAAGACCAAAACCACTATGTGGAACTGTTCCATATTTTCTAAGGTCTAAATACCACCACAACTCTTTTTCATCAATTCCCATTTCATTAATTCTTTTCTTAAGAATATCTAACCTTTCCTCTCTTTGGGAACCACCAATTATTTCTCCAATCCCTGGAAATAAGACATCCATCGCCCTAACTGTTTTTTCATCATCATTAAGTCTCATGTAAAATGCTTTTATTTTTGAGGGATAATCGAATATAATTACAGGTGATTTAAAGTGCTTCTCTACTAGAAACCTTTCATGTTCACTTTGAAAATCACAACCCCATTCTGAAATTAAATAATTGAATTTTTTCTTTTTATTATAGTTCGAGTTTTTAAGAATTTCAAAAGCATCAGAATATGAAATTCTTGTAAATTCATTATTTATAGTAAAGTTGATTTTATCTATAAGGTTTAGTTCATCTCTTTCATTTTTTGGTTTTTGACTTTGTTCCTTTAAAAGTCTTTCATCAAGAAATTTTATATCTTCTTTACATGTATCCATTATATATTTAAGAACATATTTTAAGAAAGATTCAGCTAAGTCCATATTATCATTTAGATCATAAAATGCCATTTCAGGCTCAATCATCCAAAATTCTGATGCGTGTCTTGAAGTATTAGAATTTTCAGCTCTAAATGTTGGTCCAAAAGTATAAACATCACCAAGACCTAGTGCATATGTCTCAGCTTCTAATTGACCTGATACTGTTAGACTAGTTTTCTTACCAAAAAAATCTTCAGAATAGTCAATCTCTTTTTTTTCTTTTTGATTATTATTTAAAGTTGTTACTTGAAACATTTCCCCAGCTCCTTCAGCATCACTAGATGTAATAATTGGGGTGTGAACATAGTTAAACCCTTTTTCATTAAAAAATTGATGAACTCCGAAGGCAAGTTTTGATCTAATCCTCATCACAGCACTAAATGTTGAGGTCCTTATCCTCAAATGGGCTTGTTCTCTTAAAAATTCAAAACTATGCTTCTTCGGCTGAATAGGATATTTGTCAGGGTCAGATTCTCCAAGAATATCTATATCTATAATTTCAATTTCAAAAGTTTGGCCTTTTCCTATGCTTTCAATTAAATTTCCTTGAATTTTCAGCGAGGAACCAACATTGATTTTCTTGATGATTTTATTGTCAGTTTTAGAGTCAGTAATAACACATTGAATATTTTGAATAGTTGAGCCATCATTTAATTCAATGAAACGATTACCTCTAAATGCTCTTACCCAACCTGCTACAATAATCTTACTATTGTAATTAGGAGATCTATATATGTCTTTTATCTTTATTAAGTCCATGTGCTATAAAGTCAGAATATCTTTCTCCTTAAGAGTGAACATTTCATCAACTTTTTTAATGTACTTGTCAGTTAACTCTTGAGAATCTATTTCAAGATTAGACTTCAAATCTTCTGATATATCAAGTGCTTTAATTTTATTATTAGCATCTTTTCTTGAGTTTCGGATACTTACCTTAGCTGATTCAGATTCTGATTTTGCTAATTTTGTGAGTTCTAATCTTCTCTCTTCTGTCAAAGGAGGAATATTGATCAATAATGATTCACCATTATTAACAGGATTTAGCCCTAAATTAGAGTTAATGATACTTTTTTCAATTTCTTCAAGCATTTCTTTCTCCCATGGTTGAATTGATATTGTTTGAGCATTTGGAGTACTGACTGAAGCAACCTGATTTAAAGGTGTCATATTACCATAATATTCAACAGAAACACCTTTTAACATTATTGGATTTGCTTTTCCCGCTCTAATTTTTGCTAATTCTGTTTCCAGGTGACTTATAGCTGACATCATATTTAGTTCTGCACTGTCAATTATTTCTTGATTATTCTCCATAATTTAAATTATTTAGACACTTTAGTTCCAATTTTTTCACCCATTACAACTTTTGTTAAATTACCTTTAGTATTCATGTCAAATACAATAATTGGCAGCTCATTTTCTTTACTCAAAGTAAATGCAGTTGTGTCCATTATCTTCAAACCTTTTTTTATAGTTTCTTCAAAAGAAATATTATCAAATTTAATAGCTTCTTTGTTTTTTTCGGGATCTTCATTATATATTCCATCAACTCTTGTACCTTTTAGAATTACTTCTGCATTAATCTCAATTGCCCTTAAAACTGCAGCAGAATCAGTTGTAAAATATGGGTTACCAGTTCCTGATGCAAAAATTACAACACGACCCTTTTCTAAATGTCTGGTTGCTTTCCTTTTGATAAATGGCTCAGCTATTGACTCCATCTTTATAGCTGACTGGAGTCTTGTTGGAATATCCATATTTTCAAGCGCATTTTGAAGTGCAAGACCATTAATAACTGTTGCTAACATTCCCATATAATCAGCTTGAACTCTATCTATCCCATCTTCTGATCCAGTTAATCCTCGAAAGATATTTCCACCGCCAATTACAATTGCAATTTCGACACCTTGCTCATGAATTTGCTTAATCTCTTTTGCATAAACTACAAGTCTGTCATTATCAATACCATATGAATTCTTTCCAAGAAGAGCCTCTCCACTAAGTTTTAAAAGTATACGATTATATTTCATTTCACAGGGATAACACAAATATAATATTAAGTTTTAACATCTATTTAATATCCATTGCATTAAGAACACAAAAATCACCAATTTTAGTTCGTCTTAACTCATATAAATAGGAACCTGAATTTAATCTTTTACCAAAGTCATTTGCAATAGACCTAATATAAGTTCCTTTAGAGCATTCAATTTTAAAGTCAACATATGGAGAAACGAAGTCTATTATTTCAAAATTATAAATATCAATTTCTCTTTCATCTATGTCAATTTCTTTATTCTCTCTCGCATATTCATATAATCTCTTACCATCCTTTTTAATTGCTGAGAATATGGGAGGTTTTTGCATATTCCTACCAATAAACTCATCCGCTAATCTTTTTAAATCATCGAAAGTAATATGCTCGTATTTGAATTTTTCATTAACATCTGTTTCTGCATCATAGGACAATGTAGATTCACCAAGTTTAAATTTGCCGGTATATGTCTTTGATAAGTTTTGATATTCAGAAATACTTTTTGTTTGTTTTCCTATACATATAATTAATAATCCAGTAGCTAAAGGATCAAGTGTTCCTGCATGTCCAACCTTGATTTTTTTCATTTTAAATTTAAGCTGCAGTGATTTGCGTATATACTTAACAACATCAAATGAAGTCCATCTAATAGGTTTATCTACTAGAATTATTTTGCCCTTATTAATATCATCAATAGAAAAACTGTCTATACTGTATTCCTCCATTATTTCTTATCCTTATAAAGGATTGAAAAAATACATAATATAAAACCTGATACTACCATTAAAGGTGCAAGTCTAATACGTCTGAAATTATATATTTCATTATTAAAAATATCAGGATCATTTGAATCCCCTCCAGACATTAATACAAAACCAATACCTATTATAAAGATGGATAGAATAAGGAATCT
>CACJMJ010000028.1 GCA_902594485.1 uncultured Bacteroidota bacterium | reverse complement strand
GGAAGGGTAGCAGTTGAAGAAAAAGAAAGAGGAAACAATTACGGAAGGGAGCTAGTAAAAAAATGTTTAGAGGTTTGTGAAAACAACTTCGAAACAAAAGAAATAAAAATTTCTGCTCAAGAGTATTTAGAAAAATTTTATTTAGACCTGGGCTTTGAGTTTAGAGGGGAGAGATATATGGAGGACGGCATCCCTCACTGCGCTATGTATTACAACAAATAAATTAATTAGACGTCCTTAAGCCCCAGCTTTGTCTTTTAGCAAAAGCAGGATTACAAGCACTCATAAATAAATCACGAACAATAAAAATAGGATTGTACCCCCCGCCGTACCAATCATAATTAGCAGAAGCAGTCAAACACAAACTAAGGTCATTAGCTGGTTTAATTTTCCCACCATCCTCGAAAACAAATTTTTGATTAGGGTTTTGGTCGCACTCACGTAAAATTAAATCAGAGCGATTACCGATGTTTTCTACCTCCATACAAACATTGTAAAAAGGAAAGCTAAATTCACCACCGGTAATTTTAGAAACCTCAAAACCTTGGTCTGGAGAAACACCGCCTGCCCCACCAATACTAACATTACGCCTGTTATAGTCAGAATGGCAAGTATGAGTTTTTAGAGGTCTATCAAGGGCAACAGAAGTGTTCCTGGCTGCAGCACTTTGCATTGGTGCGAACCCAGCGCCATACTGAGAATAAAAATTTTCAGAAATGTCTACGCAGACGCTGCTGTTGACTCCATTCGAAGCCATATATTGAAGGTTTTCAGGAAACACAAAATTAGGGTCTAAATCGTTTAATAAATAAACCTCTGCTATCTCTGGAAAAGCCGTTTCTTCAATAATTAAATCAGAACCTTTATCACACGATAATAAAAAAATCAAGAAGAAAATAAAGTAACACCTCATAATACAAAACTACAAACTAATTAGACGGTCTCAAACCCCAGCTTTGTCTTTCAGACAAAGAAGGATTACAAGCGCTCATAAATAAATCACGAACAATGTAAATAGGTTTGTATCCGCCTCCATACCAACCATAATCTGCAGAAGCAGTCAAACACAAACCAAGATCATCCACCTGCTTGATTTTACCACCTTCCTCAAAAACAAATTGTTGTTTAGGGTTTTGATCACACTCACGCAAAATTAAACGAGAAGAAGTCCCTACGCTTTCCACCTCCACACAGACATTATAAAAGGGAAGGTTAAATTCACCCTTGCTAATTTTGGAAACATCAAAACCCTGATCAGCAGAAACGCCTCCACTTTCAAAATCACCCCCCATCAACGTGCCTATTTGTTCAGAATGACAAGTATGAGCGCGTAAAGGCTTATCAAGACCTCCGCCATTGTTTTGAGGCGACGGAGTGTTAGGTGTAGCCGAAGTAGGATTACTAGGATCAACAATAGCAGGAACAGAGGGTCTAGTAATACTATGATCTATGTGTGCGTTTGTGTCTATGCAAACACTACTCTTGACTTCTCGTAATGACATATATTGAAGATTTTCAGGATATACAAAACCAGGATCTAAATTTTTTAACAAATAAACCTCTGCTGTTTCTGGAAGACTAGCTTCTTCAATATTTAAATCAGACCCTTTGTCACACGATAATAAAAAAAATAGAAAGAAAAACAACAAGCGCTTCATTGCACTAAATTAAAGCTAAGCTATATTTTTAACAAGAAGTTTAAAGTCTTTTTCAATATCTAAAAACGAAACAACTTTATCAGACGAATAAATAAACATAAACCAACCCCCACCAAAAGACAACACCTCTTTAGAGTGTTTTCTAACAATCTCGCGAAGAATGCGTTTTAGTTTGTTTCTATCAACAGCAAGAGAAAAAGTTTTTTTTGGAACAGACACAACAAAACGAGAATCTTCCTTGTTTAAAAGATAAACACAATGAAGAAAAGAAGATGAAACCCTTTTACCAGAACCAAACAACACTTCAACGTTTTTATTTCCTTTAAGCGGTTTCATCATGAAAAAAAAATCATTTAATGAAGAGCTGTTTTCTATCCTCACACCTTTGTCTGTGTCCATTAAAGACACCAACTCATTGTAAGGGTCGTGTTGCAGAAAAAGAAGCGTTCCGTTTTCTAAACAGGTTTTTAAAATTTTAGATTTCTCTTCCATGGTGACCAAAGGCCTAACATCGTAACCCATTAAATATGGAACAGGAATATGCCCAGCGGTAGGGACCAAATCAGAAGTGAAAAGAATAGATCGCCCCTTATACTCAAGCATAGGTAAGGCCATTTTTTCAGTATGGCCGTCAACAAGTAAAAGATCAAACCCAAGCTCTTTACAAAAACCATCATCAACACCATCATAAAGGTTTAGCTGACCAGACTCTTCCAAAGGCAAAAGGTTTTCTTTTAAAAAAGAAGCCTTTTCTCTTGGGTTAGGGCTTATGTTTGCCCAATCCCAATGTTTTTTTGAACACCAAAAACGAGCATTTTTAAAAAGGGGGACAATTTTATCACCCTCACGTTTTGTTGCGCCACCGCAATGGTCAAAATGAAGATGTGTAAACAGAACATCAGTAACATCGTCTGTAGAGAACCCATTTAACATCAAAGAGTTTTCTATGGTTGCATCACCGAATCGGGAGTAATGACTAAAAAACTTTTCGCTTTGTTTGTCGCCAAGACCAGCATCAACTAGAATTATCCTTTTTCCATCCTCAATTAAAAGACAGCGCGCGCTCATTTCAATTCTGTTACTTGAGTCAGCTGGGTTTGTTTTTTCCCACAAAACCTTGGGCACAACACCAAACATTGCTCCGCCGTCAAGTTTAAAATTACCAGTCTCAATTGAATATAAATTCATGTTAATCGTTGATTTTAAGGACAGCCATAAAAGCTTGCTGAGGAATCTCAACACTTCCAACCATTCTCATTTTCTTTTTACCCTTTTTCTGTTTTTCCAACAACTTTCTCTTTCTTGTTACATCTCCACCATATAGCTTAGCGGTTACATCTTTTCTATAAGCCTTAATAGTTTCTCTTGAAATAATTTTAGCACCAATTGCCGCTTGAACAGGAATATCAAACTGCTGCCTTGGTATTAACTCTTTTAGTTTTTCACACATTTTTCTACCCATTCTTTGAGCATTATCGAAATGAATTAACGAAGACAAAGCGTCAACAGGTTTTCCATTAAGCAAAATATCTAAACGGACAAGCTTTGATGCAACAAAACCGGTGGGCGTGTAATCAAATGAAGCATACCCCTTGGAAACAGACTTGAGGCGATCATAAAAATCAAAGACAATTTCCGCTAAAGGAAGCTTAAAGTTAAGCTCAACCCTTTCTGTTGTTAGGTATCTTTGGTTTTTAATTTCTCCTCTTTTTTCAATACACAACGTTAATACATTGCCAACAAACTCTGACTTTGTTATGATTGTTGCGTCAATGTAGGGTTCTTCTACTCGATTTAAACTAGATGGGTCAGGAAGGTCAGATGGGTTGTTAACCTGAATTTCTTTAGACGGGTCTTTGTTTACATAAGCTTTATATGAAACATTAGGAACGGTAGTTATTACTGACATGTTAAATTCCCTTTGCAGCCTTTCCTGAATTATTTCTAAATGTAGCATACCTAAAAAACCACATCTAAAACCAAAACCAAGAGCAGCAGAACTTTCAGGAGAAAAAACCAAAGAAGCATCGTTAAGCTGAAGTTTTTCCATGCTAGACCTTAAATCTTCATAGTCATCAGTGTCAACAGGATAGATACCAGCAAAAACCATAGGCTTTACCTCTTCAAAACCCTCAATAGCCCCAACAGCTTTATCACCAACCAGTGTTATTGTGTCTCCAACCTTCACGTCTTTTGCATCTTTAATTCCGGTGATTAAATAACCAACATCACCAGTCAAAATTTCTTTTTTTGGAACCTGACTTAACTTAAGTGTACCAACCTCTTCAGCTCCATAGTCTTTTCCTGTCGACATAAACCTAACCCTATCACCTTTAGAAAGCTTTCCGTTCACAACCTTAAAATATGTCTCAATTCCACGATATGGATTAAACACAGAATCAAAAATAAGAGCCTGCAACGGAGCGTCTAATGTTCCCTCTGGAGCGGGAACCCTGTCAATAATTCCTTTTATTATATCTTCTATACCCTCTCCTGTTTTGGCTGAGGCAAGAATCACCTCTTCAGGTTTACACCCAATTAAAGAAACAATTTCATCAACAACAACCTCTGTGTTTGCAGAAGGCAAGTCGATCTTGTTTACAACAGGTATAATTTCTAAATCATTATCAACAGCTAAATATAGATTAGATATTGTCTGTGCTTGAATACTTTGAGCAGCATCAACAACTAACAAAGCTCCCTCGCAAGCAGCAATAGCTCTGGAAACCTCGTAGGAAAAGTCAACATGTCCGGGTGTGTCAATCAAATTCAAAACAAACTTTTCTCCCCCCGCTTCATAATCCATTTGTACAGCATGAGATTTTATAGTTATTCCTCTTTCCCTCTCAAGATCCATATCATCCAATAACTGGTCTTGTTTTTCTCTATCAGTAACAGATCCAGTAAAATCAAGAAGACGGTCAGCAAGCGTACTCTTTCCATGGTCTATATGGGCAATAATACAGAAATTACGTATGTTTTGAGACACAATAAATATTTCCGACAAAGATACTTACTTTGTATAATCTTTAAGGTTAACACAGAAATAAATTCAAGAATTGTTAATTTTGCCACATGCTTAAAATAGGAAACATAGAACTTCCTGAATTTCCATTGCTGCTTGCGCCTATGGAAGATGTTAGCGATCCACCCTTTAGAGCTCTTTGTAAAGAGCAAGGCGCAGATGTAGTTTACACTGAGTTTATTTCAAGTGAGGGATTAATAAGAAACGCAGCAAAAAGCACAAAAAAAACTAGATATCTACACAAAAGAAAGACCTGTCGGAATTCAAATATTTGGATCAAACCTTGAGTCTATGTTGGGTGCGGTAGATATAGTAGAGAGAACAAACCCAGATATAATTGATATTAATTACGGCTGTCCTGTTAAAAAAAGTTGTTTGTAAGGGAGCGGGGGCCGGAATTTTAAAAGACATTCCACTTATGGTAAGTCTTACCAAAGAAATAGTAGAAAGGACAAACCTGCCTGTAACTGTTAAAACAAGGCTTGGTTGGGATGAAAAGACAATTAAAATTGTAGAGGTGGCGGAGAGACTACAGGATGTAGGTATAAAAGCCATATCTATCCACGGAAGAACTAGAGCTCAAATGTATAAAGGATTTGCGGATTGGACTAAAATAGCAGAAATAAAAAACAACCCAAGAATGCACATTCCAGTATTTGGAAATGGAGATGTAAATACTCCAGAAAAAAGCAAAAGAGATGAGGGATGAATATGGTTTAGACGGGGCAATGATAGGAAGAGCGTCAATTGGAAACCCATGGTTCTTTGATCAAGTAAAACACTTTCTTAAAACAGGTGAAAAAAAACAAGAACCAACAATTGCTGAGAGGGCAGAAACGGCAATTCGACACCTAAAGATGGCTGTTGAATGGAAAGGAGAAATTTTGGGTGTATTAGAGACAAGGAGACACTATGGAAATTACTTTAAAGGCATAGCAAACTTTAAAGAAACAAAGAGTAAAATCTTAAATGAAAAAAACCCTGAAACAATTATAAAAGAACTTGAAGGGGTTAAAAAAAACTTTTCAGAAGCCGTTCTTTATTAGGCTTTAGTATTAGATCTAGAAGACCAAGCAGAGGTTACAACCCCCATAAAAACAATTGTTGTAAAAACAATAATCACATTAGAAGCAGTTAAAGACACAGGGTATGGTATAGAGGTGCCGGGTACATAAACGAAAGAATAAAAATTCTGAATAGTTATTAATAACCAAGCAAGACCAAGACCTAGTCCAGTTCCAAAAACTGTAGTAAAAACTCCAAGAGAAAAGAAGATGTTGTTAAAGTCTTTTTTTTGACCACCTAAAATCTCAAGAACACGCAAGTCTTTCCTTTTTTCAACCATCATTATTGTAATTGACCCAACAAGATTAAACATGGAAATTAAAGCCACCAGAGAAAAAATCAAATAAACAGCAATGTTCTCGGTGTTAAGCATTTTGTATAAAGCTGGGTTTAGATCTTGCTTGTCTAAAACAGAAAAATTAGAAGCAAACAGAGTGTTTACCTCTTTTTCTAAATCAGACTTGTTTATACTGCCGTCTGAAACAATCTCAATAGATGTGTATGAGTTTTCACCCAACCCCATAAGAGAAGAAAGTGTTTTCAGAGAAGTAAAGGCAAACTTATTTTCAATATCAGAGCTTATTTGATACACACCCTCAATATCTAATCTTTTAGTGTTAAATGGGGAAAAACTAAACAATGACCTTGAATCTTTCTTTGCGGCTGTTGCTAAAAGAGAGAAATCATCACTCATTACAACCTCTAGAGAGGAGGCTAAATCTGCACCCAAATAGATTGCGTTTGGTTTATTGGGAGAAAAAGCACCAATAAGAGAAAGCGAGTCAAGCATCTTGCCCATATAATAATCATCATAAACCCCCTTAAGCATAACAGCACCAGAATTAAGCTCATTAGAAAGGGCAACTTTCTCCTCAATAACAGGAGACGCATCCAGCACACCTTCAATTCCCCTTATCATGTCTAATTTATCTTGACTTATGACAAAATAGCTTCCTTTTTGTGGAACAATTTTCAGCTCTGGATCAAATGAGCTTGTATATGTCAAACCAAAATCTTTAAGGCCAGCAAACCCACTTAAAACCAGAAGAAGAACACACGCTGCAGAGACGATCATAAAAAAAGCAAACCCATTAATTCTATTCACAATTGTTTTTTTGTCCTTGGAAAAAAAATAGCGAACAGCAATTTTATATATATAAGACTTGAACATTATTAATTAATAGGATTGTCAGGGTTATTAATAGATTCATCAACTGAGTCAATGTAATCTAAAGAGTCGTCAATGAAAAAAGCAAGCTCGGGAATTTTTCTTAGATGGTTTTTAAGAGACATGGATAGGTCATGTTTAATTCTAGCGCTTTTAGGTCTTGAGATTGTACAAAAACAAATGGAGTCTAAAGCTTTTCGTCAGGGTACTATATCAACTTTAGGCAGCCGTATTTCTGAAGTAAAAATTCCAATTCCAATTGATGATGACATAAAGAAAGAAATCATTAATAATGTTACTCAAATTATTAGCCATAAAGAGAAGGCAAAGTTATTTGCACAAAACTACAGTCTGTTAAATAAATCAGAGAATCTTATGGGTATAAAAAACAAAGCCAAAATTGGCAATTTGTAGTTTTTGATTTATAAAAAATTTCAAAAAAAACCCCCTAAATTAATATATTAGAGGGTTTTAAGGGTGGTCCCACCTGGACTCGAACCAGGGACCAAATGATTATGAGTCATCTACTCTAACCAACTGAGCTATAGGACCAGTAAGAGCGCAAATATACAATTTCGGAATGTTTTTATAAAACTTAAATATTGTTTTTTATTTCTAGTACTTTTGAAAAATGGAAACTCAAAGACAAAAAAAGATATCCTCTTTGATTCAGAAAGAAATTGCAGAATTAATTGGTTCTGAT
>CACJMJ010000027.1 GCA_902594485.1 uncultured Bacteroidota bacterium | reverse complement strand
TCCTCCATCTCTGGTATATCATATGCGATTGCTTCAGAGCCATTTTTTCTGGATATAAATGATGGAATATACTCCAGAGGACCAGGCCTGTATAGGGCATTCATAGCTATTAAATCATTAAAGTTAGAGGGCTTTAAGTCTTTTAAATACTTTTGCATTCCTAGTGATTCATATTGAAAAATTCCAACTGTCTCACCTCTTTGAAAGAGTTCATATGTTTTTTTATCATCTAAAGGAAAATCTTCTGGATATAGCTGTTTATCATACTTATATTTTATAAGCTTAACAGTATCTTTGATAATGGTTAGTGTCTTTAAACCTAGGAAATCCATTTTAAGAAGTCCTGCATCTTCAACAACTGAATTATCAAATTGAGTAACAAAAAAATCTGAATCTTTCGCTTTAGTAATTGGCACAAATTCTGAAATATCACTTGGTGTAATAATTACTCCACATGCATGAATCCCAGTATTCCTTAAAGAACCCTCTAAAAGGCTTGCTTGTTTTAGAGTCTGTGCAGATAAATCTTTGGAATTATATAATTTTTTTAATTCACTAACTCTGCTAAACTCATCAGTTCTGAGTTCAGACTTTAATTCAGCCTCTTTTTTTGAAAAAATCTCACCTAACTTCATATTTGGAACTAGCTTAGAGATTCTATCAACTTCAGATAATGATAGATCAAGTACTCTTCCAGTATCTCTGATTGATGACTTAGCAGCCATCTTACCATATGTTATTATTTGAGCAACTTGTTGAGAACCATATTTATTGACAACATATTCTATTACTTTATTTCTCCCTTCATCATCAAAATCTATATCAATATCAGGCAAGCTAACTCTATCAGGATTTAAAAATCTCTCAAAAAGGAGGTTATACTTTATTGGGTCTATACTCGTTATACCTAGAGCATATGCAACAACCGAACCAGCTGCTGATCCTCTTCCTGGTCCTACTGATACTCCCATCTCTCTTGCAGCGCTAATAAAGTCCTGAACAATTAAAAAATATCCTGGATAACCTGTTTTAGAGATTACATCAAGTTCAAAATCAATTCTTTCTTCTAGATCTTTATCTATTTCTTTATATTTTGATTTTATTCCCTCGAGAGTTAAATGTCTCAAATAAAGATTTTGACCCTTCTGGTTATCAAAGTCATTATTTTGAATAAATTTTTTGGGAATTTTAAAGTCTGGAAGCAGTACTTCCCTTGCTAGTTCAAAAGGTTCGACTTTATTTATTATCTCTGATATATTATAGATGCTATCAGGGATATCTTTGAATAATTCAAACATTTCATCTTTAGACTTATACCAATACTCCTCATTAGGTAATCCGTATCTAAAACCTCTTCCTTTTCCAATTGGTACTGACTGCTTTTCACCATCTCTAACACATAGTAAAATATCATGGGCATTGGCTTCTGTCTTTGTGGTGTAAAAAGTATTATTAGTAGCTATAATCTTTATGTTGTGTTTGGAGCTAAACTCTTTAATAATTGGTATTATATAATCTTCATTCTCTTGATTATGTCTTTGAATCTCTAGATAAAAATCTGATCCAAATGTATCCTTCCACCAACTTAATGATTCTTCTGCTTTTTCTTCTCCTTGGTTTAGAATTTTAGATGATATCTCTCCTCTTAATCCACCCGATAGTACTATAATATCCTCAGAATATTTTTCAAGGATTTTTTTATCAATTCTAGGTAAGTAATAAAATCCATCAATATTCGCTATAGAACTTAGCTTTGACAAGTTTCTAAAACCATTCTTATTTTTCGCTAAAAAAATCATTTGATACCCATCGTCTCTATTGGATTTATCAAGATGATTATCACAAATGTTTAATTCACAGCCAACTATTGGCTTAATATATTTTTGTCCATCACTCAGATTCTCATTATAGTTTTTTAGCGTTTTGATAAAATGAAAAGCACCCATCAGGTTTGATTTGTCTGTAATAGCTATTGCATCATGAGAATACTCAATTGAGTATTTTAATAAATCTGATATTTTTGATGTTGATTGAAGTACTGAAAATTGAGTATATGAATGAAGATGACCAAATTTAAATTCCTGTTTATTTATTTCAGCTTTTACATGTTCTTTATTCTTTTCAACATTTTGATCTATTTTTAATTTTCTAGACTCCTCAAATAAGTCGATATGATTAATATCTGGAACGATTACTTTTGAGAGACAAGAGAACTTGGATGAATTTTTTTCTCTTTTAATAATTTGAATAAACATAATGCTGTTGCTTCAACATCAGCAGATGCATTATGAGCAGACTCAAATTTTTCATTAAATAGATGCTTGTAAAGTTCCATAAGGGTAGGTAACTTAAATTTCCTCCCTCGTCCTCCAGTTAGCATACATATTCCAGCTGTTTCTTCGGTACATGTGTCAATTTTTGGGAAGTCTTGAAGAGGGTTAGTTCCTTTGGATCTTAAGTATTCGGAACCTAGAATTTTTTCATCAAAGTTTAGGTTATGACCACATATAAATTCTGATCTTTCTATGTCTTCATGAAATTTATCCAGGACAAAACTAATTTCTACTCCAATCTTTTTTCCTAGTTGTGTTGAAATTCCATGAATTTTTTCTGAGTCATATGGAATTGAGAACCCATCAGGATAAACAATATAACTTTGATTAGAAATACATTTTCCAGACAAATCATGAACCTGCCATGCAACTTGAATTGCTCTTGGCCAATTATCAAAATCAGTTAATGGAGCACTCCATTTTTTTGGTAAACCGGTAGTTTCAGTATCAAAAATTAAAAACATTTAGGAATAGTTTCAATTACTAATTTAATATTTTATCTTGGATTGGTTTTGAATAGTTATTAATAGTTTTAATGAAAAAAAGTAAGGAAACTTTTACGATTACTGCTGCTTTACCATATGCAAATGGACCTATTCATATTGGACATTTAGCTGGTGTATATATACCTGCTGATATATATGCAAGATATAAGAGACTGACTGAAAATGATGTTGCATTTATTTGTGGAAGTGACGAGCATGGTGTAGCTATATCATTAGCTTCAAAAAAAGCATCCATAAGCCCAAAAGAGTTAATTGATAAATATGATGAAATGATTAAATCATCTTTCCAAGAATTTGGTATTTCATTTGATAATTATTCCAGAACATCAAAAAAAATTCATCACGAAACATCAATAGACTTATTTAATTTATTAAAAGAAAAGGATCTGTTTTCATTAATAGAGTCTGAGCAATTTTTTGATATAAATGAAAATCAATTTTTAGCTGATAGATATATTACCGGTGATTGTCCTGTGTGTGGTTCAGAAGGAGCTTATGGTGATCAATGTGAGAAATGTGGTTCTGCATTAAGTCCTGAAGAATTGAAGAATCCTAAATCTACAATTTCAGATTCTATTCCTATTTTAAGAAATACAAAACACTATTATATAAAGCTAAATGAGTTTGAAGATTTCTTAAGAGGTTGGATCACTCTAGATAATAAAGACATTTGGAAAGCTAATGTTATCGGACAAGTTAAATCATGGCTTGATAATGGACTCAAACCAAGAGCTGTAACTAGAGATTTAGACTGGGGTATTCCGATTGAAGTTGATGGTGATGATGGTAAAGTTCTCTATGTTTGGTTTGAAGCACCTATTGGCTATATATCATCTACCAAGGAATGGGCACTAAAAAAAAATAAAGATTGGGAACATTATTGGAAAAATCCTGATTCGAATTTAATTCATTTTATAGGTAAAGATAATATAGTGTTTCACTGTATAATATTTCCAATTATGTTAAAAATGTTTGGGGATTTTATTCTACCTAAAAATGTTCCAGCTAATGAATTTCTTAACCTAGAGGGAGATAAAATATCTACATCAAAAAACTGGGCAGTTTGGTTACATGAATATTTAGTGGAGTTTCCAAATATGCAAGATGTTTTAAGATATGTTTTAACAGCTACCTGTCCTGAGACAAAGGATAATGACTTTACTTGGAAAGAGTTTCAGACAAGAAATAATAGTGAATTAGTCTCTATTTATGGAAACTTTACAAACAGAGTCTTATCATTAATAGATAAATATTATGATGGAAATATCCCAAAATCTAACTCAACAGACATATCTGATCAAGAAGTTTTAAATGAGGTTATAAGTTTTAAGAATCAATTAATGATCTCATTAGATAATTTTAAATTTAGAGAAGCACTTAAGAATCTTATGAATATTGCAAGACTAGGTAATAAATATCTTGCAGATAATGAACCTTGGAAAATTAAAAATGATAATCCTAAAAGAGTGGAAGAAATTCTTAATGTATCCTTTGTAATTGTTTCATATTTAGCTGTTATATCCGAACCATTCATTCCTTTTACTTCTAAAAAACTAAAGGATATGATTGGATTGAAAGAAGTTGATTGGAAAGATCTGGACAATCTTAAGGATCAAATAGATTTTGATTTTAAAATAAATAATAAAGAGATGTTATTTAGAAGAATCGAAGACTCTGAGATTGAGTTTCAAAAAAGTAAACTTAATAAAGGTGTCAATTAATTATACTATCCTCTAAAATTGATTTAATTGTATTGATTGAGTAATTAAAAAAAATAAATATTTTATTTAATTCCTCTAGTCCTTTCTCTTTACTCCAATCATTTAAATTTAATTTTGTCTTTTGAATCTGGATATTTAGCAACTTAAATCTTCCCTTTATTTCTGGTCTATTGTTATAAAGCTGAAATTCTGACTTGGAGATATCTGACGAATATCTACTTAGTGAATTTAAGGTTTCATCTAGGTAAGTAGCATCATTTTCAAGGTATCCAGAAATTGAATTAGCAAGGACAAAAATATATGACTCTAAGAATTTAAATTCAGACCAATCATCTAGATTATAATTAGAAATAAAATCTTCATTAAGTTTAATTGGGACTTCATATATTGCCTCAATGGATCCTTTTGTTTCTAAAACTTCTTCAGTCTTATTCTCTGGTGTTTGATTACACGATATAAATAATATTATTATAAATAAATATTTCTTATCTAAAAAGACTGTCATAATTGAACTAAATCTACGATATTTTATACTTTTATCATTCAATATTTTAAATATGAGTAAATCGTTTGTTGTATTTATAGTTATTCTCTCTATGATTGTCGTTTTAGGTTCTATTTTTTATGACTACATGACTTCCAAAAATGACTAAAAAGATTATAATTATTGGTTCTGGGTTTTCATCAATTTCAGCAGCAACATATCTTGCTAATAATGGATATGATGTAACAATACTGGAAAAAAATAGCTCATTTGGTGGACGTGCCAGAAATTTTAAAGCTGAAGGATTCACTTTTGACATGGGGCCATCATGGTATTGGATGCCAGACGTTTTTGAAAAATATTTTAATGACTTTGACAAATCCGTTAGTGATTATTATAACCTAAAAAAATTGGATCCAGCCTATAGAGTATACTTTGGAAAAAATGATTTTATTGAGATTGAAGATAATCTTGAAAAAATTAGTAAAACTTTTGAGGAAGTTGAGAAAGGTGCATCAAAAAACCTTATAAAATTTATGACCGAGGCTAAGAATAATTATTCAGTTGCTATGGAAAAGGTCGTTTACAAACCTGGTAAATCAATTTTAGAATTAGTTACTATTGGAACTATTAAAAGATTGAGATACTTTACAACTAACATTAAATCTGAGGTTAGTAGATATTTTAAGAATAACAAGCTACGTCAAATAATGGAATTTCCTGTTTTATTTCTTGGTGCTAAACCAGAGAACACTCCTGCTTTTTATAATATAATGAATCATGCCGATCTAGGCCTGGGCACCTGGTTCCCAGAAAAAGGAGGTATGCATAAAGTTGTGGAGTCAATGATTAAACTTGCAAAAGAAAAAGGAGTAAAATTTAAATCAAATCAAAATGTTGACGAGATAATAGTTAGTAATAGAAGAATTAAAGGTGTTATTTCAAATGGTGTAGAATTCCATAGTGATATTGTAATTAGTGGGGCAGATTATCATCATACTGAAACGCTTATTCGAAACAATCTAAAAAATTATAATGAGTCATTTTGGGGAAAAAAGGTTTTTGCACCTTCATCACTATTATTTTATATCGGTTTAGATAGAAAAATAAATAATTTAACTCATCATAATCTTTTTTTTGATGTTGATTTTAATAAACATGCCTCTGAGATATACGATGACCCAAAATGGCCTGAATCCCCTCTGTTTTATTTAAATTTCCCATCATTATCAGATAAAAGTATGGCACCAGATGGCTGTGAAAATTGTTTTATTCTGATTCCAATTGCTCCAGATTTAGAAGACAATGAAGAAATAAGAGGGAAATATTTAAACCTTGTGCTCAAAAGAATAGAAGATATTTCAGGTGAAAAAATCGTTAATAATATTATTTATCAAAAATCATTTTGTGTTAAAGACTTTATAAGTGATTATAACTCATATAAAGGGAATGCCTATGGTCTTGCAAATACATTATTTCAGACCTCTATTTTCAAACCTAAAATGAAAAGCAAGAGAATAAAAGGATTATATTTTACGGGTCAGCTTACTGTGCCTGGGCCAGGGGTTCCACCCTCTTTAATATCAGGTAAAATTGTATCTAGTGAAGTTATAAAGGATTACCCGAATCAATAAATTCATCTGTTTGCATTATATCAATTATTATGTCTGAAATAATCATTTGAATTTGTTCTACTGATAAAATAGCTTGATTTTTTATAAATTGAAATGGTAAGTTTCTTTTCTTTAGTGAACATATTCCTATTTCTTTTATCTGAATGTTCGCATCATTTATCCCAAACAAATATTTGTAAAAAAGCAACTGGAGTAAATATGAATATTTATGGTCTATTTTGACTTTATCAATATTTTTAATATCTAAGACTCCTGAATTAACATTGCCGGATTTATAGTCAATTATTCTTACTTCATCATTAAACATATCAATTCTGTCAATTATACCTTTAAGTTTTACATTTTGATTTTTTATCGTCAAATTATATTCGAGTTTCTTTTCTAAAGAAATTATTTTGATCCTAGCATTTTGATTTTTTATTTGGTCTAACTCAAAATTAAGTGTGTTTTCAATATACTCTTTTACAACCTCAATAAATATTAAATTTTTACCTATCGGTTCCTTTGAATAGAGCTCAATAAATGTGTTGCGTGATTCATTTTGTAATTGATTTTTCATAAAATTAATATCACTAATATCAAGGTTTTTACCAATGAAAGGTTTGTAGATTTTTTCAATTACTCTATGGATAAGGGTACCTTGATCCATATAGTTTAGATATTTTGATTCATCTTTGTCATCTATTCCAAGTATTTTTTGCTCATAGAATAAATATGGGTTCTTGATAAAAAGTGACAATGAAGATGCAGATACTCCTTCTGACAATATGCTTTCAATTTTTTTGGAAATTAAATCGTCCTTAACAATTTTTACTTCCTCATCTTCAGATATAATTAGATTTTGTTGAATCACTTTTCTGTTTATGAATGTTAATCCAGAACTTAACATTTTAATTTGCTTGACAAACCTACTTTCTTCTCCACTCCCAAAAGAATTTATGCTTGAATCATAAATCAAATGAACTTGCTTAGCCTTATCTATTATTTTATAAAATTTATCTGAGATCTTTTTTTCTTGTTCATTTTGTGATAAGCTTTCAAATTTCTTTTTTTCAGAATCGGATATAGCAGAGTCATTTAATTTTATAAAAGGAAATAGTCCTTCATTCATGTTTGGGAACAAAACATAATCATAGTCTAAAATTTTTGTACTAAAAAGATGAGTTGAATTACATAATTCTATATTTGATTCATCATCAAA
>CACJMJ010000026.1 GCA_902594485.1 uncultured Bacteroidota bacterium | reverse complement strand
CCACCTTCATTTGAACCAACTGTTAACTTGAACTGTGTTACTGCTGTAGTAGATGATATTGGCGATGTAACAATTGCACCTATCGCTTTCTTCCCAGCATCCATATTCTGTGAAATAAATGTGTTTGAGGCCTGAGAATCTTCCTTAGCACAACTAATTATAAATAGTAATGATATGTAAAAGAAAATCCTTTTGATTTGTTAAATTTATTACATAAATATTTAAAAAACATGAAATTACTAAATGAATTTAAGGAGTTTGCTGTAAAAGGGAACATGATGGAAATGGCAATTGGTATAATAATTGGTGCTTCTTTTAACTCTGTAATTGATGTATTAGTTAAACAGATATTGCTTCCTCCCCTCTCTTTGCTTTCAAATGGATTGAATATAGATTCAAAAAAAATTATTCTAAGGCAGGCTGATATAAGCTCTTCTGGTAATATAATTAATGAAGAAGTAGCAATAAACTATGGGTTTTTTATTGAAACTTTTATAGATTTTATGATAGTAGCATTCACAATTTTCATTGTGATAAAGTTTCTAAATAAATTAAAGGTACAGGCTGAAGACCCTAGTAATAATAAGGTATCAACACCACGAAACATAAAGCTTCTAACAGAGATTAATGATTCACTAAAAGATTTAAATAAAAATCTAACAAAGAAGAATTAGGTTTTATATACATCAAATTGATATAAATGATATGATGTATGAAAGTAGACAACCTTTTTAAATGCCTTGTTGGGAACTATTCCGTGAAAATTATTAAATAGGTATCTCTTATTAACGGATTCCACTTCTTTTAAATCGCTTATCAATTTATTTTTTTCTAGTTCAAAATCAAGATTTTCGCATCGGTAAGTATTAAAAACTTTAAGTGTGGGTAGATTCTTTATATAGTTTTTTACATTATATCTCACTATATACTTAAGATAAAGTCTGTGAAATATACCAAAAACAAATCCTACAATAAAGATCAAAGGGTTAAGTTTTGTTTTGTTTAAGTATACGTCGATAAAGGCAGAACAGTGTTTAAGCATCATTGAGGAGTTCATTCTCCCCCATCTAGGATTAGTATCTTTATCTAGCAAATGAATTGAATTAATTAATTTAGAATAGTCCATCATCAGTAGTTAAGTAGATAATCTAACTTATCTTTTAACTTATAGCTTGCTTGAAATCCTTCTTCAAGATTTTTAGCAAAAGGTACTGGGGTGTCTAAAGATCCAACTCTCACAATAGGAGCATCTAAATGTTCAAATACTTCTTCACTAATTACAGCTGAAATCTCTCCTAAATAGCTATTAAAAAGAGTATCTTCACCTAAAAGTAATACTTTACCTGTTTTTTTTATTGAATTGAAAACCAGTTCTTTATCCCATGGAACAAGAGTGTTTAAATCAATAATTTCAATTTCTTGATTTTTATAATTATCTAATAGATCTAATGCCCAATGAACACCTAGTCCATAACTCACAATAGTCACTTTTGAGCCAATATTTCTAATTTTCCCTTTCCCTAGCTCTAATGTGTATCTAGATGATGGTATTTCTTCAGATACAGTCCTGTATAAAAACTTATGTTCAAAATACATTACAGGGTTAGGATCATCAATAGATGCATTTAGTAAGCCTTTTGCTTCATATGGATGAGATGGGTATACAACCTTTAAACCAGGAACTTTAGTAAACCATACTTCATTTGTTTGAGAATGAAATGGTCCTGCCCCTACTCCTCCTCCACAAGGCATTCTAACTACTATATCAGAGTTTTGGGCCCATCTATAATTTGACTTTGCTATAAGGTTAACTACAGCCGTAAAACCAGAGCTAACAAAGTCTGCAAATTGCATCTCTACAATAGACTTATAGCCTCCAACACTTAAACCATATGCTGATGATAATATTACTGATTCGCATAAAGGAGTATTTAACACTCTATTTTTTCCATATTTATCAAATAAACCATCTGTGACTTTAAATACACCACCATATTCGGCAATATCCTGTCCCATAATCACAAGATTATCATGTTGTTCCATTGATTCATAGATACCGTCCTTTATTGAATCTACAAGCCTTACTTCCCTTAAAGATTCATCTTTTGGGTCTGATTTTCCTTCATTATACTCTTTATAAACATCCCCTAACTCATTTTCAATATTAAAATCAACCTCTTTGTATGAGTTAGCAGAACTCCAGTTTTGATCTATTTCTTTAGAAGTAGAAGCTTTGATAGCATCCAATTCTTTTTTTGATAGATATTTTGATTTCAATAAAAACATTTCAAAATGAGATATAGGGTCTTTTTGAGCCCACTCTTCTATAAGACTATCGTCTATATAAGCTTGACCACTTGCCTCTTCATGACCTTTCATCCTAAATGTCTTAAACTCAATTAAAACAGGCTTTGAGTCTTTTCTCATATTTTCAACAACTGATTTAACACAACTGTATACATCGATTATATTATTTCCATCAATTATATGAGATTCAATACCATATGAATCACCTCTATCAGCAAGATTTTCAATTGCATATTGCTCATTTACTGGTGTACTTAAACCATACCCATTATTTTCAATACAGAATATCACAGGCAGACTCCAAGTTGAGGCTAGGTTTAATGCTTCATGAAAATCCCCCTGACTTGTTCCTCCATCACCAGTAAAAACTGCTGTAACCTGATTATTATTCTTTAGTTTATTTGATAGTGCAATTCCACAAGCTACTCCCATTTGAGGTCCTAAATGAGAAATCATTCCAACAATTTTATGCTCATTTGTCCCAAAATGGAAGCTTCTATCTCTCCCTTTTGTGAATCCTTCATTTTTTCCTTGCCATTGAGCAAACAGTCTATCTAATGGAATTTTTCTGGATGTAAATACACTAAGATTTCTATGCATTGGCAGAATATACTCATCCATATCCAAAGCCTCTGTGACTCCAGTTGATATAGCCTCTTGACCAATTCCACTAAACCATTTTGAAACTTTACCTTGTCTCAGAAGAATGATCATTTTTTCTTCAATCATTCTAGACTTCAACATGTTTTGAAATAAATTGATAAGAATATCTTTATCTATTCCGTTTACGTCAAACTTCATAATGACCAATCAATTTTCTTTTTTCCATAACTATCTAAATACTCATTACACTTACTAAAATGTTTATTGCCAAACCAGTAACCTCTATTTGCACTCAATGGAGATGGATGACCTGATTCTAGTATCTTATGTTTACTTGCATCAATCAATTTTCTTTTCTGCTTAGCAAATGATCCCCATAATAAAAATACAGTATTATTTGTTTCGTTAGATATAATTTCAATAACCTTATCAGTAAATATTTCCCACCCTTTATTTTGATGACTTCCTGCTAGTCCTTCTCTAACAGTTAATGTTGCATTTAGAAGCATAACCCCTTGATTAGCCCATTTAGATAGATCACCATTACTATTCTCAAATTTAAAATTTAGATCACCTTCAATCTCCTTGAAAATATTAATTAATGATGGTGGATGTGAAATCCCTTTATTTACTGAAAAGCATAAACCATTAGCTTGGTTTATTCCATGATATGGATCTTGACCTATAACAACAACTTTGAGTTTATTTATTGGACAGCAATCAAATGCATTAAATATCTCAGATCCTTTAGGGTAACATCTGAAGAGAGAGTATTCTTCTTTTATAAAAGAAATTAGTTTTTTAAAATATTCTGAATTAAACTCTGACTTAAGAAGTCTTTTCCAAGATTCATCAATTTTCACCGACATCTTTAGGATCTTTTAACTTCCCAACTGATTTAGCAACAATCATTGAAACAGCTGCATCACCAGTAACATTTACAATTGTTCTACACATATCTAATGGTCTATCTACTGCTATAATTAGCGCAAGACCAGCCTCTGGAATACCTGCTTGTCCAAGAACTATAACTAGCATAACAATACCAGCACTCGGGACCGCAGCAGCTCCAATTGAAGCCAAGGAGGCAGTCACTATAATTCCAAGTTGAGCACCTAAACTTAAATCAAGCCCAAAAGCTTGAGCAATAAATACGGCTGCTACTGCTTGATAGACACTTGTCCCATCCATATTAATTGTTGCACCAATTGGCAAGACAAAACTTGAAATCTCTTTATCTACACCTAGATTATTTTCAGCACAATTCATTGTAACAGGCAGAGTAGCTGCACTTGAACTAGTTGAAAAACCTAGAAGCTGAGCAGCAGAAATACCTTTCATGAAAGTAGTTGGATTAGTATTGGTCACTAGTTTGACAATTATATTATACACGAATATCATTAAGATTAAACCAATAATTAATGTCAAGGAATACATTCCAAGCGCAATAAATAGATCAATGCTTGGCGATTCTACTACAAGTGTAGCAAGAAGAGCAAAAACTCCATATGGAGCAAACTCCATAATTAAATCAATTAACTTTAGAATTACAGCATTCAATCCATCAAAAAATTCTTTTACCGGTCTTGCTATCTTTGGATCAACAAGAATTAAACCTATTCCAAAAAAGATAGCAAAGAAAATAACCTGAAGCATGTTTCTGTTATTTGTAGCAGCATCAAAAATATTTGAAGGAACTACATCAACTAATGGCTGAAGAGGTCCACTTTCAGCTTGTTGTTGAGCTTGCTGTTGCTTTTCAAGGACACCTTGTTCATATTCTTGAACTAAGTCAACCCGAGTCTCCTCAGTTATAGTGTTACCAGGCTGGACAATATTTACTAAAACTAGTCCTATAATAACAGCTAGAACGGTTGTACAAATGTACACACCCAATGTCCTGGTACCAATAGTGGATAGCTTAGAGATATCTTTTAGATCAGATATACCCTTAATCAATGAAGCCAATATTAAAGGCATTGCAATTAATTTTAGAAGATTAATAAAGATTGTTCCAAAGGGTTTAAACCAATCACTTATAAGTTCTGATCCAAATGATGTCTGAGACATTAAAAGTCCAAATATCACACCCGCAACCATTCCTATGATAATCTTCCAGTGTAGTTTCATAATTATATTTTTGAAAGTCTATTTAATAAATGGTAATCAGCCAATACTAGAGCAGACATAGCCTCAACTATTGGAACAGCTCTTGGTACAACGCATGGATCATGTCTTCCCTTACCTTTAACTTTAACTTCATTACCATCACTATCAATTGAATCTTGATCTCTCATAATAGTCGAAACTGGCTTAAATGCAACATTAAAGTAAATATCCATTCCATTTGAAATTCCTCCTTGAATACCTCCAGATCTATTAGTTTTTGTTGTTCCATCTGCATTAAAGGAATCATTATGTTCAGATCCTTTCATCGAAGAACCCTTAAATCCACTACCAAACTCAAAACCTTTAACTGCATTTATTGATAACATTGCTTTACCAAGTTCAGCATGTAATTTATTAAAAACTGGCTCTCCCAGTCCAACAGGCACACCACTTATAATACAAGAAATTACACCTCCTACTGTGTCTCCGTTCTTCTTGATAGATTTAATTAAATTAATCATTTTATCTGATGTTTTCTCATCGGGACACCTAACAATTGAGTCCTCGATTTTATCAAAATCAATTTTAGAGTTTTGATAATCGTATGTGATTTCTCCAACTGATGATACAAATGCATTAATTTTCACATCTTTCAATAACATTTTAGCAATTGATCCTGCAACTACTCTAACAACAGTCTCTCTAGCAGAACTTCTTCCTCCACCTCTGTAGTCTCTAAATCCATATTTTTTATCATAGACAAAATCAGCATGAGAAGGTCTGTAGCTATTCTGAATATGAGAATAATCCTTTGACTTTTGATCTTTATTTACAATTATAAATCCAATTGGAGTTCCAGTTGTTTTTCCTTCAAAAATACCTGAGAGAAATTCTACTGAGTCATCCTCTTTTCTCTGAGTAACTATTTCAGATTGACCTGGTCTTCTTCTATTTAGCTCTTTATTAATGGTGTCAAAGTCAAGCTCAACTCCTGCAGGACAGCCATCAATAACACCTCCTAAAGCCTTACCATGAGACTCACCAAAGGTTGAAAGTTTAAATATGTTTCCGAATGAATTTCCTGCCATAACCTAGAAATATAAAGATAACACCTTATATCAAAATACTCTACCGGGATTTAATATATTTTTTGGATCAATTGTTTTTTTGAGTAATCTCATTAGACTGATTTCATCTTCACTCCTGCTCTTTATTAAATATCTTTTTTTATCTAAACCTATTCCATGTTCAGCAGAAATTGAACCGTTTACAAGTTCAGTGTTATTATATATAATATCATTGATTTGTGATTTTAACTCTTCACTGTCAGTATCCTTTCCAATTATAAAGTGAATATTGCCATCAGCTACATGACCAAATGGAAAAATAGTTTTTACTCCTTCACATTCCTTAAGTTCGTTTGAAATTTTAGCTATTACTTCTCCAATTAAAGGAACTGGTATGCTAATATCAAATTGCTGATCAAACTTTCGCTCATCAGCTAGAACCGCAACATCTTCTCTTATTCCCCATATGTTCACCTGTTCCTTTTCATCTTTACCAATAACTGCATCTTCTATTAGCTTACTTTCAATACAATCAAGTATAGTCTCTTCAAATATCTTGTAATCGTTGTCAAAATCTCTTCCCATATATTCTATAAAAAGATAGTATTTAAAGTTATCGGGCAGATATTTATTGTAAATAGTCTTTTCACTAACCATTTGTCTATATGTAGAATTCCATAGAAGCTCATACCCAGTCAAATTATTTGAGATTTTATCCTCTAGAATTCTTAGAAGATCTAAAACCTTTTGATAATCATTTGTAACAGCTAATGAAGTATATCTTGTTTTTGGTAACGGATATAACCTTAGGACTACTTTAGTAACAACACCAAGTGTTCCCTCAGAGCCAATAAAAAGTTGTTTTAAATCGTATCCAGAATTGTCTTTCATTAATTTCTTTAATGATGAAATAATAGTTCCATCAGGAAGCACAGCCTCAATTCCCATCACTAAATTACGTGTCATACCATATTTAAATACTCTTAAACCACCTGCATTTGTTGATATAGCACCTCCTATTTGAGCAGAACCTCTAGCACCAAAGTTTAATGGGAGAAGCAATTCTTTTTCATTACAAGCATTAATCAAATCTTCTATTATTACACCTGACTCACATGTTATTGTCTTAGAAGTTTCATCTACTTCAATTATATTATTCATCTTCTCTAATGATAAAACTACTTGAGTGTTAGTAGACTTTGTGGAGCCAACAAGATTAGTTAATCCACCATGTATGACAACTTCTTGGTTATTTTCATTACATACTTTAATTATTTCGGATACTTGAGAAGTTGTCTTAGGCATTAAAAGGCAAACTGACTCTAGCGGAATGTCTGTTTTCCAAATATGATAGAACCTTGACTTAAGATTTTCTCCACTTATGATTAAGTCATTATCTAGTATTTTATTAAATAAGCCAATTATAGAGTTTGTTGTCATTTAGCCTTAACAAAAAGTTAACTAAAGATATTAAATATAAAAAACTAAATTTGCTGTGTGAAAAAATTATTGATAAGGTTTATTAGTTTATCGTTCCTAGTTCTTTTAGGATCGTGTGGTAGTCAAGAAAACCAGTTTGAACTAATTGGTAAAGCTGATGTAGCTGATGGTACAAAGATATATGTATTACAAGCAGATCAAAACAACCAACCTTACATTAAGGATTCGACAACTGTTCAATCAAATAATTTTAAATTTCAAGGTATATCATCTACACCACAGATAAGCTACATTCAAGTTGAAGGAGTTAATGGTTATGTGCTAGCAATTCTAGAAAATGGAGATATTAAGGCAGATTTATTCAAAGACAGCATATCAAAGTCCAAGGTCTACGGTACTAAATCAAATGATGACTTTATCAAATATAAATCTGAGACAAAGTTCCTTGTTGATGATATGAATAATATATCTTATGAAGCTCAAGATGCTATAATGAGTGGTGATGTATCAACTGCTATGGAATTAGAAAAAGAATATAATTCAAAGGAACGTGAGGTGATGTTATATGAGTGGGACTTTATAATTGATAATCTAGACTCATATATGTCAGCATTATTGCTTGAAGTGTTTATGATTGAGAACAAGGTTAATAAAGATAGCATTATAGATGTTTATGAAAGTTTCTCTAATCGAATTAAAGTAAGTGATGTAGGTAAAAATATAGCTGATCTACTAAGTCAATATGAAAATCCAATAGAGGTTGGTGAGACTGCACCTGATTTTACTGCACCAAGTATAAATGGATCTGATGTAACATTGAGTGAAGAGGTTTCAAAAAATAACGTTACTCTTCTTGATTTTTGGGCTGCATGGTGTAGACCTTGTAGAGTTGAGAACCCAAATCTTGTTAGGTTATATAAATCATACAATAAAGATGGTTTTGACATAATTGGTGTTTCTTTAGATAGAACAAAAGAACAATGGGAACAAGCAGTTGAAGATGATAACCTCTTATGGACTCAAGTATCCAATTTAAACTTCTGGAATGACCCTATAGCTAGAAGATATAGTATTAGAGCTATACCTCAATCTTTCCTTATAAATAAAGAAGGTGTTGTGATTGGAAAAAACTTAAGAGGAAATGATCTCGAAGAAAGCATTAAATTTGCATTATCATTAAATGATTGATAATTGCAATTACTCACATTTTTAATTTCATATCCCATAATTAGATTTATATCGATACTTCCTTTTAGGGTTGTATACATATTCTCTGATTTTTTATCATATCTACTCCATAGAATATTTAAGTATAGGCTAAAAATGGTTAGGAGTAATTTGAGACTAGTATTCCCAAAAAAGTCACTTACAGAGATTTATAGAATAGAAAGAGATTTTTATAAGCATTTTGCTGATATAACTATTGAGAGTATTAAAGCATTTGGGATGAGTGAGAATCAAATGAGATCTCGCTATAATTATGAAAATATTGAATTAAT
>CACJMJ010000025.1 GCA_902594485.1 uncultured Bacteroidota bacterium | reverse complement strand
TGGAAGCTGCCTAAACCTGTAAACATTAATTGATTTATAATCTGTCATCCTTAGTATGTCTCTTAATGAAACCCTTGTGAATGGTTTTACATGCGTATGATCATCATAATAAATCTGATAATTAGCTTCCCAATCTGGAATTAAGCACAAGATTTTTCCTCCAGGCTTTAAAACTCTTTTTGCCTCATTAAGATATTTCTGAGGATCCTCAAGGTGTTCCATTAGGGATTTACTGTAAATACAATCAAAATAATTATCAGGAAAAGGCCATTTATCATGTTCGACATTAATACCTGTTTTTATTTTTATTTTTTTTTCAGATAGAGAACCTGCATTTCTTGAAATATCAATACCATAACAATCCAGACCAAGGTTGCTAAATTCATTTAAGAACTCTCCTCTTCCAAATCCTGGTTCTAAGAACTTATCATTTGATTTAAGTTTAAAATTAGATATAATGTACTTTGCAAGTTTTCCAGGATAGGAATTTAAAGGACGAGCATCTACATTATAAATTGTTTCTAGATAATCTGCCATATAAATTATTTTAAAGTTTTAGTTTGACCACCATCTATTATAAAGCAGGCTCCAGTAATGAAAGAAGCTTTATCTGAGCAAATAAATGAAACTAATTCTGCAACTTCTTCAGGTTTTCCAAATCTCTTCATCGGGACTTGACTTTCTATCATTTTTTTTACAGCAGCAGGATTATCCTTCAGCTTTGCATCCCATGTGCCTCCCTCAAAAAAGATATTTCCAGGAGCAACTGTATTAACTCTAACATCTGGCCCTAACCTTCTGGCTAGAACTTTAGAATATGATTCTATCGCAGATTTTGCAACTGAATAAGATATAGGCGCACCAAGATCTTCAAAGGCAGCTATGGATGTAATAAAAAGTAAAACCCCTTTTGATTTTTTTAAATCATCTAAAAAAATTCGAGCAGAAAAAATTGGAGAATTAAAATTTGTCTGCCAAGATTTATTCCATTCTTGAGAGTCTTGAATATATTTATTTGAGCCTGATCCATTTCCAACATTACATATTACTTTATCAATAATATTATTGGAGTTTTTTAAAATGTCTTTTCTTACAGAAGACAATTCATCAACTAGAGTGGCATCACATTTATAGAAAAACACATTACCAGAAAATTTTCTTAGTAAATCCTCTTCTATTTTAGGAATTGCATTTCTTGATATTATGTGAACAATATTTTTTTCATGTAAAAACTTATTGGCTATGCTTAAGCCAATTCCTCTTGTTCCGCCTATTATGATAATATTCTTGTTCATAATTTAATTTAACTCTTCTACAATTTCAATTATATTCCCCTCAGGATCATAACAATATACAACTTTAACTTTTCCATCAGGAGAGGTTTGGATCTGATTAATTGAACCTCCTCCGTTTTGAGATATCAGGTTAAAACAGTCTAAAACATTAGATACAGTTAATGCAATATGTGAACAACCAACTCTATTTGACATTCGCGGTAAGTCATTGTTTTCATGTGGATGAGAATGATACTTTAACAACTCTAAGGTTATATTTTCATTTAAAGCTAACTTAACACACTCTAATTTAACATTATTCAAACCGACAAGATTGTCTATGTAACTTCCAGTTTCAATTCCTCTTGAAACCTCACAGAAGCCCATACTCAAATAAAAACTTAAACATTTATCTAAATTATTAACTACTATACCTGTATGCCTTAAATTCCTAATCATGAAGATCTCTTATACTTTCTTGTATTGCCTCTTTAAATACTTCTAAACCCTCATTCATAGCTTCTTCATTTATCATTAGTGGGGGTGCTAATTTTATTGATTCACGACCTGTATGAACAACTAATAGTCCTTTTTGAAAACATTTTTCACTTATTAAATCACATAGTTTTGAAAGTGGCTTAAATTCTTTATCCCTAAATATAACCGCTGCTAGAAGTCCAGTTCCATTTATCTCTGAAATATAATTTGAAAATGTATTTTGTATTTTAATAAGCTCTGAATGAAATTTTACACCTAAATTTTTAGAATTTTCTATTAATCTATCTTCAATAAGAGCCTCTAAATTTGCTTTTCCAGCTGCACAGACCATAGGATTCGCTGAGTGTGTAGAGCTCATCGATCCAATATCAGGAAGATCCATTACCTTACTTTTTCCTAATACAATTGAAAGTGGAAGGCTTGAGCTTGAGCCTTTTCCACATGCAATTAGATCTGGCTCAACATCATAATGCATATAACCAAAAAGTTCTCCAGTTCTCCCGAATCCTGCCTGCATTTCATCAAATGAAAGTAGTATGTCATTTGATAAGCAAAATTTAGAAATTTCCTTGACATATTCTTTTGGATAAAAACATGCTCCCCATCCTTGAAATGTTTCCATCATAACACCACAAATGTCAGTTTTTGGATCAATTTCATTTTCCTCAAAAAGTTCATTTAATGAATCCTTAAGAAATTTTACTGGATCTTTATCTTTAATAATGTGCTTATAGGGGAAAGGAATATGATAGATATTAGGGTCTAAATATCCTATCCAGGCTTTTTGATCTGGATTCCATCCCATCATTTGGGCTCCCATTGTTCTTCCATGCCAGTTACCTTCAAAACATATCACACCTTTTTTCCTTTTATTATGTGCTAAACCATTTAATCTCATCAATTTAAGAACCGCTTCAGTTGCTTCAGTACCAGCTGATAACATAAATGCTTTTTCAAAATAATCAGGTGTGTTTTTTATTAAGTAGTCAAGATATTCAAATCTTTCAGGAGATGAAAAGTTATATGTTTGAAGAAGAGGTTTTTCTGTTAATTTTTTTAAAGCATCAATAATCCTCTTATTTGAGTGACCTGCATTTGCTACAAAAATTGTAGATGAAAAGTCCAGCCATTTATTTCCCCATTTATCATACACCTGAAAGCCAAGAGCTTTGTCCCAAACTACAGGAATTTGACCATGCATTGATCTGGACTCTGTCTCATACATCCTTTCTAATAATGGAATGCTCTCAGGCACTGGTATTTTTGTGACAATTGTCCTGTATTCAGTACTTATTTTTTTTACATTTTTAGGTCTGTGTGAAAAATTTGTTCCAGCCATAGTTAATAGTTTAATGTGGTATTATAAAATTCTAACATTGGTGATCCATCTTTTTTAAGTTGATACTCAATAAATTTAAAATCTGATTCGTCATCAATTTCATGTGTAACAGGTGTTTCAAATAGACGAACTTTATCACCATGTAATATATTTTTTTTTAATGTTTCTAATTTAATTATATCAACATAACCATCAGGAATATAGACATCTGGGAAGCCTTGTCGCGGATTATTTGAAGCGTCTGGAGATAAATTATTAAATGATTTAAGATAATCCTTAGTATCCTTTAGAAACCATTTAAATGGGGATTCAGGTGCTTTATGACAAGACCTCAAAGATGTACAATTAATATCTTGGTCAATATCTTCAATAGCTTTTGAAATAACATCTGGGTCTCTTAAAGGTGTTGTAGGTCTAAGGTGCACTATTCTTTCAGGCTCAGCATTTAGATTTTCTTTAAACCAATCAATTGCATGTATAAAAAAATCCAAATCTGTAGAATCATCCGAAGACAAACTTTCAGGCCTTAAGAAAGGTGTTTTTGCTCCATAATGATTTGCAATTTTAGCATATTCAGTTGAGTCAGTTGAAACAAAAACCTCGTCTATTGCAGAAGTCATTCTGGCAGCAAGAATTGAATAACCTAATAGATGAATATCACCAAGAAGCTTAATATTCTTGTTCGTTAAACCCTTAGATCCTGACCTTGCAGGGATAAGTGCTATTGTTTTCATATTAATTCTTTAAATTTTTTAACAAAAAAGTCATACTGTCTATCAAAAATATTTATTCCTTGATCATCTCTATATGCTTGTAAAATTATTAATCCTGAGTAATCAATTTTTTTTAACTCAATTACAAGCGCATCAAGGTCAGCGTCACCTGTTCCTAACTCAACGGAACCTCCGTTCAATACTCTATCTTTAATGTGAACATCAGATATATAATTTCCATAAAATTTAAATTCTTCTTTAACATTATAACCTAGTGAAGCACTATTGCCAATATCATAATTAACCTTAATATTATTATTATTGAATCCATCAATTAAAATTTTAAATTCGCTAGGGGGTAAATCTGTTTCTAAACAAATGTTTATTGACTTGTTCTCTGCATATTTAACTAATTTCTCAATATTTATAATAAACTTGTCAAAAGATTCAGGTTTAAGACTTGAATCATCAACACATGGAATTATTATATTTTTTATTCCAATAATCTCAGATGAATCAATAAGTCTTTTTAAAATATCTTGACTTCTAGAGACCTTATAATCATCGTCTTGATGAAATGGGCTTTCCATAAAGTAGTCAGCACATACTGAAAGCACCTTTACGCTATTTTTTTTAACCTCCTCCTTTATCTGCTGAACACCATCTTTACTCATCAAAGGATTACTTTCCACATCATTATAGTCCAAAATAAACTCAATACAATCTAAAGATCTTTCTTTAGCAAGAATAAATTCCGGCTTCCAATAGTTCAATGGATGAGCCTGATATCTTCCTTGATATTTAGGGAGGAGTCTCCCTTGCATAACACCTATATCTATTTTTTTGGACATTTTTTTCAGAATTACCTATTTAAAAAATATTCATGTTCAACAATAGAGCATATTATATGGCCAATCATTATATGTGACTCTTGTATTTTTTCAGTTGATTCTGAGGGTATTAAAATCAAATCACATAGGTTTTTCATTTCTCCTCCATCTTTACCCGATAAACCAATTACTCTAATTTTTTTGTCTTTTGCAGATTTAATAGCATTTAGAATATTTTTGCTATTTCCACTTGTGCTTATTGGTATTAAAATATCTGTTTCTCTTCCAATTGCTAAAATTTCTCTACTAAAAACTTGCTCATATCCATAGTCATTTGCAATTGCAGTAATATTTGAGCTATTTGTTCCAAGAGCTATTGATGGTAGAGGGGCTCTATCAAAGCGAAGTCTTGACACAAATTCTGCTGCTAAATGTTGAGAATCAGCAAAGCTACCGCCATTTCCACAAAACATTATTTTTCCTCCACTATTTATAGAACTTAGTATCTCATTTGCTAAACTTTCAATCTTTAATAAAAGTGATTTATCATTTATTATATCACTTTTAACTTTAATTGATTCTTCTATTTCACTAATTATTTTGCTAAGCATATGTAAAATTTAATTATAATAATCCATTTAATCTATCAAGAGCTATCCAGAAACCTTCTCCACTATTTTTATGGCCTTGCCATATTTCTGGTATGAAAGAAGCTTCTGGAGCTTTGTCAAGTAGTATTTTACAGAGTCTATCAAACTCAATCTCTCCTTCTCCTATTTGTAGGCCCTCACCATTTACACCTTTTGCATCTCCCATATGAATATGAGCAGTAAATGGGGCTACTTTATCAATAAATTCATAAAAATCAATTTTGTAATGATTGCATGTCAACATTGAATGAGACACATCAAGACATATCCTTAAATTCAATGAAGTACACTTTTCAACAATCTCGTCTGGTAAGACAAACAGATTTTGATAGCGTTGACCACCAAAATGCCATGGAAACGGAGCCATGGTTTGTGGAATTATTTCTACTTCATTGGTTGATAATTGATCTAAACTCTCTGCAAAACGCTTATAATAATCATCCTTAAATTTTACATCAATGGTTTTATCCATTGAGAAACCTCCAATGTTTGCAACAATTAAGGGTTTTTCCTGATTAGGAAAAAACTTGTTTAATTCTTTTGTTATTTCTATAACTTTTTGAGTTTCTTTTATAGACTCATAGCGGTAATCTTTATCTGGAGAAGCAAGATCCATTAAGTTACTGCCTTTAAATAATTCTGGAGCATGAACTACAAACCCAGATTCAGACTGGCTGTTTATAAAATCTCCTATATTTAATTCCATATCTGTATATGATAAATGAAACTCAAATAAGTCTGGAGAGATAAGTTTCTGATAATCTTTTAGATCATGATAACGAACTGGCACACCCCATTTTAGTTTAAAATTATACTTCTTAGATTTATGAATCAGATTATCGATATCAGATTTGAAAAAATAATCTTCAAACTCCATATCTCTATTTAGTCTTTTCCCAATAAGTTTTTCCAGCATTTGTGGAGATAAACCTTGACCTGGACTAAGAACTTTAATATCTTCCACTTTAATTAACTCACCCTTTTTTAACGAACGTGATGCAACAAGACTTTTACCTAAATTTTCTCTATTAATCATCTCACCTTGGCTTATATTTTTAGTCTTACCGCTACCAATTGCCTGTTCAATTTCTCTACAACCTTCAACTAAATTTTTAAATTCATGAAACTCTAAACTAGCTGCATGATCTGGACCCTCCATATTTCTATCGAGAGTAAAGTGCCTTTCCAATATTTGTGCTCCCATAGAAATAGCAGCAAGTGAGATATTTATACCTCTTTCATGTCCTGAATATCCAACTATTGGATGGATATCTTTAAGTGAATTCATCCATTTAAGATTAATGTCTTGGATTGGAGCAGGATATGTACTATTACAATGAAGTAAAGCAAAGCTGGCACTATTTTTATTAAGGAAATCAGTTGTAAATTTAATCTCCTTTTCAGAACTCATACCAGTTGAAAGTATAAGAGGCTTATTAGTGTCACATAATTTCTTAATTAATGGAATATTTGTTAAATCTGCTGATGCAACTTTATAAGCTTTTACATTGAAAGACTCAAGAATATCAACACTCTTGTGATCCCACGGAGTACACATATAAAGAATATTTTTTTCTTTGCAGTAATTTGAAAGCTCTCTGTGTTCATTTAAGCTGAGTTCAAATTTATCTAGAAGATCTAAGACATACTCTGTACCCAAATCATCACCATGTCTTGATAAAGATTTAGATCTGTAAACCTCATCAATCTGTCTCATTTGGAATTTCACACAATCTACACCTATCTCAATAGCCAAGTCTATCATTTGCTTTGCTTTAGTAATGCTACCGTTATGGTTATTACCTATTTCGGCAATTATAAATATTCTTTTATTTGATATTTCGAATGAATCAATTTTCATATTAGTATCTTGTTATCCATGAGCTAAGCCCATCTTCTACAAATTTAAAGGAGGTGCAACTAATGCCTTTTTTCTTAGTCCATCTTAAAAAGTTATTTCTTTCTTCAGATTTTACATAAAATATAAAATAACCACCACCACCTGCACCCAATAACTTTCCACCAGTTGCCCCGTTTTTGATTGCATTTATATATATTCCATCTAGATATTCATTTGTTATCTCTTTAGCAAATGTTTTTTTTAGCTCCCAAGTCTTATTAAGAGTTTCTCCAAAAGAAATTAAATCTCCTTTAAGTAAACAGTCTCTAGTTTCATAACATAATCTAACATTTGCCTTTATATTATCAATAATTTTTTTACTGGAAGTATTAGATTTTTGAGTTCTATGTATATTATCATTGGTGTGGTTAGTATTAGTGTAGCAAAGAACTATATTATTCTCCAATTCAAGAAGAGTCTCTTTTTTTATTCTTAAAGGATGAATTAAATTTTTGCTAGCACGAAATTCCATAAAGTTAAATCCACCAAAAACAGTAGCATATTGATCTTGCCATCCACCAGCAATACTTAATTGAAGTCTTTCACTTTCATATGCAATTTCTGCTATTTCGTATGCATTCCACTTATCAATTCTAAATTCATTGAAACAACCAATAATTGATGCACAAACAGCAGATGAACCTCCAAGCCCTGAACCTCTAGGAAAATCAGAGTTAATGATTAAATCAAAGCCAAAGTCAGGTTTAATTGTCTTAATGACTGACTTTATTAATCCAAAGTCATCATCTAATTTATCAAGTAAATTAATATTATCAATAGAAGCTTTTTTACCTATGTCAAGAGAATCAATAGTTATTTTTAAATCTTTTCTTTTAAATAATGAGGCATAACAATAAAGAGATATTGTGGAATTAATTACAGCTCCATCATTCTTTGAAAAATAAGCAGTCGTATCAGATCCACCACCTCCAAAACTTATCCTTACAGGTGACTTTGCTCTAGCACTGATTAAACCTTCATCTCTAAGGGGAAGGTTATCAATAGTAAATATTGATCTCAACTTCATATCATTATCTAAAACAGGAAGAGCCTTTATGTCACTATCCATTAACTTGTATATTTCTTCATGTGAAGAATTTTCTTTAACATATACAAAGTTTTTATTCATACAATTATCAATTATTTGATTTAAGTCATCGTTAATTAGTAATTGCCTTCTAATATCTCCATCAGTTGACAGACCCTTAACTTTATGATCTTTTGTACAGATTAAAATAATACCATTACGGTTTTTGTCTATTTGTTTAAGAGCATCTCTTAAGGAAGATCCACTATAAACAAAAAAATCTTTTGTATTCATTTTTTAGTTATCATTTTTAATAATTTCATTTTTTATTTCAGATAAAGAGTCATGTATAGTAAAATTAAATCTTTTAGTCACGATGTCTTTATCTAAAAAGCTATTTTTTTTATCTAAACAAATTCCATATCCAATACAATTTAATTTATATGCAGTTTCTAGATCTGATGTGTTATCTCCAATATATATAAGTTGACTTGATTCAATTTTATATTTTTTTATAAGCTCTAAACCATATTTTGTAGATGGTTTTCTATATGAATCCAGCCCTGGAGGATAATCAGTAGCTATACAGACATCTTCAAATATTTTCGAATTAATATTTAATAATTCAATCATCTGTTCATTGCACTTTTTAACATCTTCAATTTTAAAGTAGCCTCTACTAACTCCTGATTGATTTGTATGGAGAAATAATAAATACCCTTTTTTTAAGAAACTTAAAATTATATCCCTTGACCCTGGAATAAGTTCAATATCCTCTGGTTTGTGAAGATATTTCTTATGTTTAATTAAGGTTCCATCTCTGTCAAAAATAATATACCTCATAATTAAAAATGATAAACGTTTTTTCTTGTGTTTTTTATAGCTTCAAGTTTGTCCTGGTTAACCAATTCATAATTTTCTCTGTATTTTCTTCCAACATTCTTAAAATTAGAATATTCTATGCTTTTTAAAATAGTGTCATTCTTTTCAAGAGTTAAAGTCTCTATATCAATAAACTCCTGAATAGTTTTAAGAAATTCTGTATGATAATTTTTGATATCAATATTAACTCCTTCACCTTTTTCATAAAAATGTCTTCCTCTAGGGGGGTTAAATGTATAATCACATCCAACTAAAATAACTTTTTTAAATCCCAAAAAAACAGCTAATGATAACGCATGTGTAAAGGCTCCTTTGAAACAATTTAAATCATTTAATCTAGAGGGGAATTCAGGATGTGGATATTTTAAGAAGTTGTAGAAAATATTCTTACCATTAACAAATAGAATATTACTTAAGTGTAAGAAAAATAGTATGTCTCTGTTTTTCTTAGCCATTTTTTTTAAAATTTTTGCGGTTGGATTAAATATTGGAAACCATGAACCATTCCAAAAAATTTTACTTTGAAATGGATAAAAGAAAAAAGGCTCTGTTAAAACCAAATATTTTTTTTTTAGATTAATAAAATTTTTATGAAAAATTATTTCATTTAGTCCTATTACAGGCTTATCGTCAAATAACATTATATCCATCTCTTTAATTGAGGATCCAGTGCCCATTAGATAACAAGTCTCACCTGAATGTATATCTTTTATAGAATTAATTTTTTTCAATTTGTAATTGAAAATATTTTTAATAGTTTTTTTTAAAATTTTATATACCATATATATTTCTATTTATTGGATTTTTGATATGGATTTTTTTGATATTTCATAAACCTCATTACAAAATTTTATAATCGAATCAGAGTGAGATATTATTATTAAAGTTTTATTAGCTTTTAACTTATGGATAGACTTTAATAAATCCATTTCAGTTGATGGATCTAAAGATGAAGTAGGCTCATCAAATATGATTATCTGAGAATTATTATATAATGCTCTAGCAATAGATATTCTCTGTCTCTGCCCACCAGAAATCATTACACCTCTTTCACCAACAACTGTATTGTCTTTATCTTCTAATGAATCTAGAAAATCAGATAATTGTGATTGATTTATTACATTTTCAAACTTAATTTTTTCGAAAGTATTGCCGAAACATATATTATCTCTAATAGAAGAATCAAGCAGAAAAGGACTCTGAGGAACAAACCCTAGGACTCCTAAATCAATTAAACTTGATTTAATTTTGTTGCTATTAATTTGTATCTCACCCGAAGTTGGGGTAAG
>CACJMJ010000024.1 GCA_902594485.1 uncultured Bacteroidota bacterium | reverse complement strand
CCCTTTTAAAAACCCCTAACTTGGATGAGATGGCAAATAATGGATTACGTTTTGATAGATTTTATGCTGGTGCACCAGTTTGTTCTCCAACTAGAGCATCAGTATTAACAGGAAGAAGTAATGACAGGACTGGTGTGTATGATCATGGTTATCGTCTTAGAATTCAAGAAAAAACAATTTCGCAAGCATTAAAAAATAATGGATATATAACAGCACATTTTGGAAAATGGCATTTGAATGGATTAAGAGGTCCAGGTGCACCTATTTTAAAAGATGATAAATATGGCCCTCAAAATTTTGGATTTGACCATTGGTTATCAGTTACAAATTTTTTTGATATAAATCCATTAATGAGTGAAAATGGAGATTTTATTGACTTTAATGGAAATTCCTCAGAGATTATATTTAATGAGGCCTTGTCCTTTATAAAAGAGAAAAAAAACAAAGAAAAACCCTTTTTTATTATTATTTGGGATGGATCACCACATTCTCCATTTGTTGCAGATGATGAAGATAATATTGATTTTAACAATTTAGATGAAAGAAGTAAAAATCACTATGGAGAATTAGTTGCATTTGATAATAGTTTAGGAGATTTTAGAAGAGGTCTTAAGGAAATAGGTATTTCTAACAATACAATTTTATGGTTTAATAGTGACAATGGAGGTCTTGGAAAAAAACAGAATATATCACCCTCTACTGTAGGAGGTTTAAAGGGTCAAAAAGGCGATATTTGGGAAGGTGGTATTAGGGTTCCCAGTATAATTGAGTGGCCATCAGTAATTAAAAGTAGAATTAGCACTTATCCATCTTCTACAATGGATATCTTCCCAACAATAGTTGATATTTTAAATTTACCTGACTCTACTATGTTAATGCCATTAGATGGGGAAAGTCTTTTCCCTTTATTCAATTCAAAGCTTGAGAAAAGAAAAAATAAAATTCCATTCCGTTATCTTGATAAGGGTGCATTAATAGATAATAATTTTAAACTAGTAGTAACAAGCATTAAAAAAAATAATTTTGAATTATATGATTTGCTAAATGATCCTAAAGAATCTTTAGATATAAGTTCATCTTACCCAGTTGTCTTTCAAGAAATGAAAGATGAATTTATAAAGTGGAATAGAACAGTAAATGAAAGTATTAATGGAAATGACTATAATGAAGAATTTATAAATGAGGATGGAAGGAAATGGTGGCCTTCTGACGAAAGATATAAGCCATTTCTAAATGATTTAATTAAACGTCCAGAATATACTGAGTATATAAAAAGAAGAGCTAATTTAAATTAACCATAAAATGAAAAGAATATTCTTAAAATTATTTTTTTTAATATTTTCAATAATATCAATTGGTTGTAGTATTGAAAGTAATACAAAACCTAATATTATATGGATAGTAGCTGAAGATCAATCGCAATATTTTTTTCCATACTATGGTGATAACACTATTGAGTTGCCTAATGTTAACAGACTTCTAGAAAATGGAACGGTGTATGAAGGTATGAGTTCTCCTTACCCTGTGTGTGCTCCAGCTAGAAGCTCAATTATAACAGGAATGTACCCTAATTCAATTGGTACAGGTCATCAAAGAGCTTATCATTACAATAGAGAGGTAAGACCTGAAAGTGAACATTTATTAGATTTCCAATATTATTCTTCTAAACTAGCTGAGCAGATTAAACCATTTACTCAAATCTTGAGGGAAAATGGATACTATACAACTAATAATTCAAAACAAGATTATAATTTTAAATTAACAGATGATGCTTGGGATGAGTCTAGTAGTGAGGCTAGTTGGGAAAGAAGAAATAAAGATCAACCTTTCTTTTCAGTTTTTAACTTTGGAGTTACTCATGAATCTCAAATTTGGAACAGGGATAAACAAGAGCTTAAGGTAAATCCAGATAATATTATTGTTCCTCCAGTTTTCCCAAATGATTCAATTGTTAGACACTCGTTAGCTGTCAATTATTCTAATATAATTGAAATGGATAAACAAATGGGTAAGATTATTGATAACCTCATTGAGCAAGATTTATATGACGACAGCTATATCTTTTTTTACAGTGATCATGGAGGTCCTTTTCCAAGACATAAAAGAGCAATATATGAAACTGGATTAAAAGTTCCATTGATAATTAAGTTTCCATATTCCAAAAAAGTTAAAGAAGATAGAAATTATGACTTATTAAGTTTCATTGACTTTGCGCCAACAATTTTATCTATTGCTGGAATTGAAATTCCAGAAATATTCCAAGGCAATGCTTTTTTAGGTTCAAAGAAATCAAAAGATAGAAGAAAGTATTCATTTAGTGCTAGCGATAGGTTTGATGAGATTACTGAGAGAAAACGTGCTGTAAAAACAAAAAAATATAAATATGTTAGGAATTATGATACTGATCAACCGCACGCAATAGACAATTATTACAGAACTCAAATGAATTTAATGAGACATCTAACTAAATTAAATAAATTAGACCTTCTCTCAAAAGAACATCAACTTTGGTTTAAGTCCCCTAAAAGCAAAGAGGAATTTTATGATCTAGAAAATGATCCATTTGAATTAAATAATCTAATTACAGATAAAGCTTTTTCAAGTCAAATAGAAGAACTTAGAACTCAACTAGATAATTGGATGATACAGATTAATGATAATGTAGATCTTTCTGAAAAGGAATTAATAGAAATTATAACCAAGTAATATTCTTTAAATGAAAAAAACCCTATTAATCCTTTTCATTAGCCTATTTATATCTTGTAAATCAATTGATAATAAAAATCCAAATATTGTCTTATTCTTTGTAGATGATTTAGGATGGACAGACTTGTCTTTTATGGGTTCAAAATATTATGAAACTCCAAATATTGATAATCTTTCAAAAAGTGGAATGACATTTTATAATGGATATGCTTCTGCAGCAAATTGTACACCTAGTAGAGCTACTATGTTTACTGGTAAATATTCAACTAGTCATGGGATATATACAGTTGCTGATAATCAAGATCTAGTTGGTTCAGAAAGAGGAAATGACAAAACTCGGAAATTAATACCAATTAAAAATAAAAGAAATCTTGATTTAGAATATATTTTAATTCCTGAAATGTTAAAAGATAAAGGGTACCTAAATGCTCATTTTGGTAAATGGCATCTTGGTAATGAAGGATTCCATCCTGAAGATCAAGGTTTTGATTTTAATTTTGGTGGCAATCAAACTGGAGGCCCTAAAGGAGGGTATTTTTCTCCATATAAAAATCCAAATATTTCTGATGGTCCTAAAGGTGAATATCTCACTGACAGAATTGGAGATGAAGTTGTAAATTTTGTAGATACTAATCAAAATGAAATCTTTTTTGCATATGTACCATTTTATTCTGTTCATACTCCAATTCAATCAAAAAAAGACCTTCAAAAAAAATATTCATTAAAAGATGGCAATGAAAATCATAATCGAGCAGATTATGCAGGTATGATTCAGTCAGTTGATGAAAATATTGGAAAAATTATAAATAAAATTGAGGAACTAGGTTTATCTGAAAATACTCTTTTTATTTTCACCTCTGATAATGGTGGAATTAGATCTATATCAAAGCAATCACCACTTAGAGCTGGAAAAGGGTCATACTATGAAGGAGGTATAAAAGTACCCTTAATTTTTTCATGGAGAGGTAAAATAAAAGAGGGAAGTAAATCTTATGAAAGAGTAAGTAATATTGATTTTTTTCCTACAATTAAAAAGATTGTAGGCTATAAAAACAACGATTTAAAACTAGACGGAATAGATTTAAACCCAATTTTTGAAGGTAGAAATATTGAAAAAAGAGCTTTGTTTTACCATTTTCCAATTTACCTTCAAGCATACAATGTTCAAGAGGATAATGGAACAGATCCTTTATTTAGAACAAGACCTGGTTCGGTTATAATTAAAGACAACTGGAAGCTGCATCACTATTTTGAAAATAATAAAAAAGAACTTTATAATATTGAAAATGATATATCAGAATCATATGATTTAAGTAAAGTAAATGTCCAAAAGACAAAAGAACTTTTTAATAGCTTAAATTTATGGAGAGAGACAAATAATGCTCCAATACCGTTTGAAAAAAACATTAAGTATGATCAAAAGTTTGTTGATAGTATTAATTTACTTATAATTGATGGAAAGCTGTCAGGTAGGATAAACACTAATTGGTAATTAAATATTTTAATGATGAACTTTAATTATGCTAAATCTTTTATTATTTCAATTCTCATATTTATTTTAGGATGTGAGTCAAATAAGAATTATTCTAATAATGACCCCAATATTATAATAATTTATACAGATGATTTAGGTTATGGTGATGTAAGTGCATATCAAAAAGGTACATTAAAAACACCTAATATTGATAAGCTAGCTAACGAAGGGATTAGATTTAATTTTGGATACGCTTCATCTGCAACTTGTAGTCCTAGTAGATATGCCCTATTAACTGGTAAATATCCATGGAGAAAAGATGGTTTAAGAGTTATAACTGGTGGGTCTTTAGTAATTGATACTACTGAAATGACTATACCTAAACTATTAAAAAGAAAAAATTATCGTACAGGTATTGTAGGAAAGTGGCATCTTGGTTTAGGGTCTGGAGATGGAGTCGCTGGATCTGGTATAATTGACTATAACTCTACAATCTCTCCTGGTCCCAATGAAGTAGGTTTTGATTACTCACATATAATGGCTGATACTCAAGATCGTGTTCCAACAGTATATATTGAGAATGGAGATGTTGTTAACCTTGACCCTAATGACCCTATAGAAGTAAATTTTTTCCATCAAAAAAAACATGATGATTATGGTTTGCCAACTGGATTGAAAAATCCTGAGCTTACAACAATGAAATGGCATCATGGTCATAATGGTTCAATTATAAATGGAGTTCCAAGAATTGGATATATGAAAGGTGGCAATAATGCTCTTTGGAGTGATATTGATATGGCAGATCATTTCTTGCAAAAGGCTAAAGAATATATTAAACGAAATAAAAAGAACCCGTTCTTTCTATTTTATACTCTTCAACAACCACATGTTCCCAGAACACCTCACCCAAGATTTGAGGGTCTATCAGGAATGGGGCCTAGAGGAGATGTGATTATAGAAGCAGATTGGGCAATTGGAGAATTATATAAGACTTTAGAATCAGAGAATTTATTAGATAATACATTAATAATTTTCTCAAGTGACAATGGACCCGTATTAAATGACGGATATTTTGACGATGCTGTTGAAAAACTTGGAGATCACACTCCTAAAGGTGGATTAAGAGGTGGAAAATATAGTCTTTTTGAAGCTGGGACAAGAGTCCCGTTTATTTCATATTGGAAAGGAAAAATAAAGCCAGGAATATCAAATGAAATGATATCACAAATTGATCTCCTAAATTCAATTTCTAAATTAGTTGGATTAGAATATAGATCAAAAGATGGAATAGACTTGTTAGATTTGATTTTAAATAATAAAGGTAAGGGTAGAGAAGAGTTGATTCTAGAGGCCTCTACAAGAACTGCATACAGAAAAGGAGACTGGGTAATGATTCCACCGTATAAAGGTCAATCAATTGCAAAAAATGTTAATATTGAATTAGGGAACTCAATGGACTTTAAATTATATAATTTAAAGGATGATCCTTCTCAAAAAAATGATCTTTCAAATATTGAAGATAAAAAGTTAAAGGAAATGATTAAAGGTTTTGTCAAAATTAGAGGGAAAGAATTCACCAATATTAAAAACCTTGTTTTAGAGTAAATTATGTTAAAAAAATTAAATAATTTGAAAAGTAAAACAAATGAAAATAAAGTTTCAATAAACCCTATCTTTAAAAATTAAAATAATGAAATATTATTCCTTAAAATTATTGTTAATTGCCTTTTTTATTTTAGGATGTACTAGTGATATAGACACCAATACAAAACCGAATATATTATTTATAATGTCTGATGATCATGCTTATCAAGCAATAAGCGCATATGATGATAGGTTAATTCAAACTCCAAACATTGACAGAATTGCAGATGAAGGAATGTTGTTTACTAATGCCTCAGTGACAAATTCAATATGTGCGCCCTCAAGAGCAGTTATATTAACTGGTAAACACAGTCATATCAATGGAAAAATAGATAACATTGCAAAATTTGACGACTCTCAAATGACCTTTCCTCAATTATTTAAAATGAATGGTTATCAAACAGCTATGTTTGGAAAACTTCACTTTGGAAATAATCCAAAAGGTATAGATGATTTTCTTATTCTTCCAGGTCAGGGAGACTATATCAATCCTAGATTCTTAGGAAAAGAGAAGGATACAATTATTACTGGATATGTAACAGATGTTATCACCGACTTAACATTAGATTGGTTTAAAAATAAAAGAGATAATGACAAGCCTTTCTTGACATTTTATCTTCATAAAGCTCCTCATAGGGCATGGTGGCCAAGTCCAGAAAAGTTTGCTGAATTTTATAACAAAAAGTTTCCTGAACCAGTAACTCTTTATGATGATTACTCTAATAGGGGTACTGCTGCAAAAACTGCTGAGATGAATCTACTTACTCATATGCAATACATGCAAGACAGCAAAGTTCGTCCCTCAGTATTTGAAAAAATGGAAAATGTAGAGCCAAAAATTGTTTATGCTAGAGGTGATGGAACCTTTTTTGAGCCAAGCTCCAATTCATTTAATAACCGATATAATAGAGCTAATGAGGAACAAAAGAAAAAATATGACGTTACTCTAGATAAGATTAGTAAAGATTTTGAAGCTAATTGGCCAAACATGACTAACAAGGAAAAGATGCAATGGAAGTTTCAGCGTTATATGCAAGACTATTTGGCAACCATTTCATCTGTAGATGACAACGTAGGAAGAGTTTTAGACTATCTGGAAGAAACAGGACTTGATAAAAATACTATAGTCGTTTATACTTCAGATCAAGGTTTTTATCTTGGTGAACATGGATGGTTTGACAAGAGGTTTATTTATGATGAGTCTTTCAAAACCCCATTAATGATTAAATGGCCTAATCAAATTAAACCTGGAACAACAAATGAGGAAATGGTTCAAAATCTTGACTTTGCTCAAACTTTTTTAGAGGCTGCAATGATTGAGGCACCAGAAGATATGCAGGGTGAAAGTCTCATACCATTATTAAAAGGAAATTCTAGTAAATGGAATAGAGAATCAGTTTATTATCATTATTATGAATATCCCTCAGTCCATATGGCAAAGAGACACTATGGGATAGTTAATAAGGATTATAAACTTACTCATTTTTACTATGATGTTGACGAATGGGAATTATATGATCGTAAAAATGATCCTAATGAAATGAATAATGTTTATAATGATCCTAATTATAAGGATGTTGTTGACAATTTAACACATGAGTTAAAAGAACTTAGAATTAAATATAAAGATTCGGAGGAATTAGATAAAAGTTTTATATATAATTGATATGAAAAAAATATTCCTAATCTTATTTATTGCTCTAGCTTCATGCTCGTCTCCTAAGGATTATAATATTAAGACTGTTTCAGTTGAGGAATTCAGAGACTTTATTAATGATACTGGATACATAACTAGTGCAGAAGAGTATGGTTGGTCCTTTGTTCAAGAAAATGTTTATGATTATAAAGTTGTCAATGGTGCAAATTGGATGAAACCAGATGGCATCAATGTCTCAATTGATAGTTTGCCTGTAACACAAGTAAGTTACAAAGATGCAATTGAGTACTGTAAATGGGCTGGTGTTGAACTTCCAACATACGAGAAATATTGGGAATTAGTATCTTCAGATGATAGATTAATCGTGTCAAATAATATGTATCCAATTTCTTCTGTCAAATCTGTTAATATTGTTGGAAATGTTTGGGATATTACTGAGCCTGGTAATTCAGATCAAGTAAGACTAGCAGGTGGATCTCTATTTTGCTCAATAGATACTTGTCATGGAACTCAAGAAGATAGAGAGCTATATGTTGATAAAGAAACTGGTAATATTCATATTGGATTTAGTATTTTAACAGAATAAATGAGATATACACCAAGTAAAATAAACAGATGGATGCTTTTAAAGCTTCCTGCTGCCTGGTTAACAGGTGTGAGACTTACTTTAATTAATGAAAATAAATGTGAAGTTAAAGTAAGATTTAAATGGATTAATCAAAACCCTTACAGGTCCATGTTTTGGGCAGTTCAAGGTATGGCTGCTGAGTTAACTACTGGTATGCTACTTACAAAATCTATTCAAGACTCTAAAGCTAATATCTCAATGCTTCTTGTAAGTAATAAATCAAGCTTTCATAAAAAAGCAGTAGGTAAAATAACTTTTACTTGTAATGAAGGTGAAACCGCTAAACAATTAATAAATTCGACTATCAAAAATGTTACATCTAAAGCTTGGTTTAAAGCAAAGGGGTATGATGAGCAAGGAGATTTAGTCTCTGAATTTGATTTTGAATGGTCATGTAAAAAAAGAAAAAATGGATAAACACTTTTATAATAAATTAAATATGCCCATGATTGCAGCACCTCTATTCTTAATTTCAGGTCCAAAACTTGTAATAGAATGTTGTAAAAAGGGAATAGTTGGAACTTTTCCTGCCCTTAATCAAAGGACTTCAGAAGGATTTGAAGAGTGGGTAGTTGAAATTAAGGAAGAGCTTTCAAAATTTGAGAATGAGACAGGTATAAAGCCTGCACCATTTGGAGTAAATTTAATTGTTCACCCTTCAAACATTAGAGTCAAAGCAGACTTAGATATTTGTGTTAAACATAAAGTTCCATTAATTATTACATCATTAGGAGCTGTGCCTGACATTGTAAATGCAATTCATAGTTATGGTGGATTAGTATACCATGACATTATTAAGAAAAGACATGCAGAAAAGGCGGCTGAGGCAAACGTTGATGGATTGGTGCTTGTTACTGCTGGAGCAGGAGGTCATGCTGGATTGAAAAACCCTATGGCAATGATATCATTGATTAAAAGTTTTTTCAATAAAACAATTATTCTATCTGGGGCCATATCAAATGGTAGAGATATTGCATCTGCTCTTCAAATGGGTGCAGATATTGCATATATGGGCACTAGATTTATTAATACTAAAGAAAGTATGGCTGAAGAAGGCTATAAAGACATGATTATTAATTCTTCTGCTGAAGATATTGTTTATACAGCAGCAGTTTCTGGAGTGCATGCTAATTTCTTAAGACCTAGCCTTGAAGCAATGGGAGTAACTGAGGAAGTATGGAATGATTCTAAAAAAATTGATTTTGGAAAAGACATGGCTGAGGCTGAAGCAAAAGCATGGAAAACAATTTGGTCTGCAGGACATGGGGTAAGCTCAATTAATGATAATCCAAAATGTAAAGATTTGATAGATAAATTGAAACGTGAATTTATTGAGTCAATCGAGAGTCAGAAGTCTAATCTAAAGTATAGTGATAATAATTATTAATGAAGCATTGACCTTATTATAGACATACCATAAATTGCGGCTGTTTCAGATCTTAACCTGCTATTACCTAAAGTCACTTCTTTTATATCTTGTTTTTTTGCAATATCAATTTCCCTATCAGAAAAACCACCCTCAGGCCCTACCATAAGACAAATATTTGATTTAGTAAAAAGCTTTTCACTTAATTTATTAGATGTTTTTAGATTAGCCATAAATAATTGATCTTCATTATTTAATATAAAATTCTCAAAAGTATTTATTGAATTAATTTCAGGTTTGAAAAACTGGTTAGATTGCTTTAAAGAGCTAATTAAAATTCTTTCTAATCTCTCAGTATTAATTTTCTTTTTTTCTGAATGTTCACATACTATAGGAGTTATTTTACTAATTCCTAACTCAGTCGCTTTCTCTACAAACCATTCAAATCTTGAAATATTTTTAAGAGGAGATAGGGCAATATGAATAGATAAATTAGGTGCTTTAAACTTTTCGACACCTTTAATCTTAACTTTTATTTTTTTTCCTTTTTCAATTATCTCAGCATTACAAACACAACCTAATCCATTTGTTATCCTGATACTATCTCCAATATTTTTCCTAAAAGATTTCGATATATGTTTACTGTCAATCTCATTCATGACTATGAATCCATCTGTTGCTTTATAATTTGAGTAAAATAGATCCATTAGAAAGTTAGTCTTGGAGAAGGGGTTGATTTTAGGTTAGATTCAAGTGATTCTTTATACTTTAGATATCCTACAATACCAATCATTGCTGCATTATCAGTTGAATATTCTAGTTCAGGTATAAAAATTCTTAAATTATTTTTACTTGAATACTTCTTGAGTCTTTTCTTTAGATAGCTGTTAGCGGATACACCACCACCAAATACTATTGTATTAAGATGATTATTTATAGATAATAACTCAACTTTAGACATTAAGTTATCAATTAAATTCTTTTGTATTGATGCACAAATATCATTAATGTTTTCATTGATAAAGTTGTTGTCCTTAGTCTGATTTTTGTGAAGGAAATTTATAAATGCAGTTTTTGACCCTGAATAGCTTATATCACCACCATCAACTTTTGGCAATGGAAATTTATATTTTTTTTCATCCCCTTCTTTTGCAATTTTATCTATCAATGGACCAGCTGGATATCCAAGTCCTAGTTTCTTTCCACACTTATCAAATGCTTCTCCAATAGCGTCATCAAGAGTTTCCCCAAGTATTTCCATTTTAAAATAATCCTTTACAAGAATGAATTGAGTATGACCGCCTGATATAGTGACTCCTAGAAATGGAAAAGGAGGGTCTTCTTCTCCATTATTTATAAAATGTACCAATAAATGAGCTTGCATATGGTTAACCTCTATTACAGGTATCTTTAATGATAAACCTAGTGCCTTTGCAAACTCAGTCCCAACTATTAGCGATCCCATTAATCCTGGTCCGCGAGTAAAAGAAATTGCAGAAAGTTGATTTAATGAAATTTTAGCTTCTTTTATTGCAGATTCAACAACTGGGATTATGTTTGATAAATGAGCCCTAGAAGCTAGCTCAGGTACTACACCTCCATAGTTTTTATGAATATCTTGATTAGCAATTATGTTAGATAGTACTTTGTCATTTTTTAAAATAGCTGCAGAAGTATCATCGCATGAGGATTCAATTCCTAGTATGTATATATCTTTGTTTGACATTACTATCTTTGTAAAACAAATTTAAACAAGAAATATCATTAAGAATTCAAAAAAAATATTTTTAATCATTTCCGGATTATTACTAATAGTAATATCCATATTTTTTTTGATTATTAATGCTCCATCATTTCAAGATTACATCAGGAAAAATATAATATCATATGTAAATCTAAACACAGATAATACTATTGAAATATCAGATTCTAAATTTAATTT
>CACJMJ010000023.1 GCA_902594485.1 uncultured Bacteroidota bacterium | reverse complement strand
AAGACGCCATTACAGTCTGAACGCCAGCAGGTATTGAGCTGTAATATCCTGCTGCATGAACTTCACTTAATTCCTTTTTACTTATCAAAGCATCACCCTGATCAACTCCATTTTCTGTAGCTCCATCTGCCAAAAAATGTTTTGCGCTAGAAATTACTTTACCATTCCCCATAAAATCTTCAGATCCAAATTCACCTTGCAACCCAATTACAATTCTATCTCCATAAGATTTTACAATTTCAGGGTCTTCAGAAAAACCCTCATAACTTCTTCCCCATCTAAGATCCTGAGGAACTGCCAATGTTGGAGCAAAAGTCCAATCATGTCCTGAGACAGTTAATTCATGAGCAGTGATTCGAGCAATTTTTTCGATTAGTTCAGGATTATTTGTCGCACCTAATCCAACATTGTGAGGAAAAATTATTGCACCTTTTAAGTTTGCATGTCCATGAACAGCATCAATTCCCCATATAATAGGGATTGCTATTTCAACCCCTTCATCATCGATTGATGCATTATAATATTTGTCAGCCAGCTCCAACCAGGCATTTGTTTCAGCATAATTTAAAGGACCAGGGGCAGAATTTCCACCACTTAATACAGATCCTAGTCTATATTTTTTTACATCTTCAGGAGTTACTGAATCACTATCACCCTGAATTACTTGACCTACCTTTTGCTCTAAAGTAAGTTTGGGAAGTATCTCATCAATTTGAGCCTCAATATCTGGATCTAAAGGAAGTGGTTCCAGAGAAGTCCATACATTATTTTCATTAAAAGAACTACAACCTAAAATGAATGTAGTAAATGAAACAAGAGTTAGAAATAATTTAAATTTTGCTTTAAGTATCTTAGTCATTTTCATATTAATTTTTTAGCGTTTAAAGATAAAAAAAATTGCAGAGAGGAAGGGATTCGAACCCTCGATTCCATTTCTAGAATACACGCTTTCCAAGCGTGCGCCTTAAACCACTCGGCCACCTCTCTAATTTACATTTTAATTGTCAAAAATTTCATTAGAACTTTGTTGAGTAATTCTTGAAATTTCAGAAACATCTAAATTATATATTTCTGATAATTTACTAGCTATTATAGACAAATAAGAACTTTCATTCCTTTTCCCCCTGTATGGTGCAGGTGCTAAATATGGAGAATCAGTTTCTAAGACAATTCTATCTAGTGGAATTGAACTTAAAAATTCTGAAATTTTTCCATTTTTAAATGTTACTACTCCACCAATGCCAAGAAAGAAATTTAAATCAATTATTTTTTTTGCCTGATCTTCGTTTCCAGTAAAACAATGAAATATTCCCCTTAGTTTATCTGATTTATATTTTTTTAGGACTTCAAATATCTCGTCAAAAGACTCTCTAGAATGTATTACTATTGGCAGATCATATTCAAGAGCCAATTTAATTTGCTCTTCAAATGCAATTATTTGTTGTTTTAAATACTTCTTTTCATGGAATAGGTCTATACCAATTTCTCCAATTGCTTTATAACTACGTAATTTAATTTGTTCTTTTACAAATTCAATTTCTAGTTCAAAGTTTTTATCAACATAGCATGGATGAAGACCAATCATACAAAAGACTCTATTTGGAAACTTGCTCTCCAAATCATGCATACTCTTATTATACTTTGAGCTTATTGATGGTAAATAAAATTTTTCAACTCCTACTGATATTGCTCTTTGGACTACATCATCAATGTCGTCTTTAAAATGATCTAAGTATAAATGGGTATGAGTATCAATCAAATCAATTAAGGCCTAAAGATTTTTCAATTTTTCCATTCATTAAAATGTTTTCTGGATCTTCTACCCCCTCTTTAACAGCTATTAAAAAACCAACTGATTGATTACCGTCAATAATTCTGTGATCATAAGACAAAGCTAGATACATCATTGGCCTTATCTCAACTTTTCCTTCAACAGCAATTGGTCTTTGAATAATGTTATGCATTCCTAAAATACCTGATTGAGGTGGGTTAATAATTGGAGTAGAAAGCATTGAACCAAAAACACCCCCATTTGAAATCGTAAAAGTACCACCAGTTAAATCATCAACTGTTATTGACTTGTCTCTTACATTATCAGCGAGTCTTTTTATTTCTTGTTCAACAGCGGCAAAAGATAAATCTTGAGCATTTCTCAAAACTGGAGTCATTAGTCCTTTAGGACCAGAGACTGCAATACTTATATCAGAGTAGTTATATGAAATCTTTTCATTGCCATCGATCATAGAATTTACATCTGGATAAAGTTCAAGAGCTCTTGTAACAGATTTTGTAAAGAAACTCATGAAACCAAGACTTACTCCATGTTTTTGAGAGAAGGCTTCTTTATACTTCTTTCTAAGATTAAATATATTAGATAAATCCGCCTCATTAAAAGTAGTCAGCATAGCTGTTTCATTTTTAACTGATACTAGTCTCTCTGAAACTTTTCTTCTTAACATTGAAAGTTTTTCTCTTTTTTCAATCCTTCCTTCATGATTTGAAGAACCCATTGCTGGAACAACTTTTAAGACATCATCTTTTGTTATTTTATCACCTTTAGAATGAATTTCATTAATATCAATACCTTTATCTGAAGCAATATTTCTAGCAAGAGGAGTAATACTTATCTCATCAATCTTATTCGGTTCAATCTTTTTTTCCTCTTTAATACTTTGTTGAGGAGATCTAGAATTTGATTCCTCAGCATTTGAAGTCTCAGATGTATCAATTAAACAGACAATATCACCTACGGACATCGAATCACCCTCTTGAGCTTTTAAGGTAATTTTACCAGATGCTTCAGCAGGAAGATCTAGTGTGGCTTTATCAGAATCTATTTCTGCTATAGTTTGGTCCTTATTGACAATATCTCCATCTTTTACAAGCCATTGAGATATTTCAACTTCTGTTATTGACTCACCAGGGGAAGGAATTTTCATTTCAAGGACCATCGGTAATCTTTAGCTATTATAAGTTATCTAAATTAATCATAAAATTGAAACTATTTAAATATTCATTATCTTAATAAATAAAAAAATATGTCGAATAGAAGAGGATTTATTAAGTCAACATCAATTGCTTCATTAGGTCTAATTTCAATGAATCAAAGTTTATATTCTTTTAATGGATTTCCTTCAAGGAAAATTAAAATTAGTTTAATGCCCGGGACAGTTGGAATAAACGTAAATGCTAATGAACTTCTTGATTTAGCTATAAAAAATAATTTTAATTCAATATACCCTTTGATAAATGACTTAAAAAAAATGAGTGATTCGGAGTATATTGAATATGAAAATAAAATGTCAAAGAATTCAATTTCATTTGATATTTCAATTTTGCCAGTTGATTTTTCTCAAACAGAGACAATATTTAATCAAGGACTAGTAATCTTGAAAGATTACTGTAAAGTAATGAACAGGATAGGCTCTAAAGGTTTTTGCAGATGGATTATGCCAACTAATAATGATTTAACTTATTTAAAGAATTTTGAATTGCATAAAAGGAGACTCAAAGAGTGTGCAAAAATAATTGGAGATAATGGAATGAAACTTGGATTAGAATTTGTTGGACCAAAAACATTAATGTCAAGAGATCAATTTTCATTTATTCGAACCATTACAGAACTAAGAGAGTTAATTGCTGAGATTGATGAAAAGAATGTTGGTTACCAACTTGATACTTTTCATTTATATTGCGCAAATCATTCAGTTGATGATTTAAAATTTTTGAAAAAAGATGACATAGTTATGTGTCAAGTAAATGATGCTGTTATTGGAAGATCTAGAGATGAACAAATAGATCTTGAGAGAGAATTACCCGGAAAAACTGGATTGATTGACACAGCTCCATTCTTGAATTTTTTAAATAATATTGGTTATGAAGGAACTGTTAGTGCAGAACCATTTAATAAAGAATTAAATAAGATGAACAATGAAGATGCAGCTAGAGTAACTTTTAATTCAATAAAAAGCAGCTTTGTAAATGCTGGAATTTTTTAGATTAATTATTTAAATTTTAAATCACTTAAATTTTCATCAATCCATTCTTCATCAATATTGCTATCATCAATGATTGTAAACCAAAGTTTATCTTTAGATTTTACGTAGCTTTTTAGAGAAAGAAGAGAATCTCTCAAATCTTTTCTCTTTATATTCATAGAGTTTGGATGGTAAATTAAGCCTGACTCATCCATCGTCTCTGTGATAAACAAGGGATCATTTCTTTGAAGCCTACTTAATAAGTATATGCCAAGACCTATTATATTCCCATGAATAAATGGACGCTTAAGCCTTTCTTCTAGTTCATAGAAAAGATAATGTTCTGAACCCTCTTCAATTCGAAAATGATCAATTGGGAGACAAATGGTATTTAATGAAATATATGCTTCAACAATAGATCTTAATCCATTATCATTGTTTTCTTTAATGTTTCCAATATTATCATAAATGAAGTCAAGGATTTTTTTTCCACTATCAATAGCATACTGACTATATGGATACTCTGACTTACCTTTAGAATTTGCATATTGCCAATCAAATGATGCAGTATGAATAGAAAATAGATCTCCAACACCAGCAATATTGAGTTCTTTAGGTGCAGACCTCAATAAATCATAATCAATTATAAGAGGATTTGGTGAAGCAATTCCAAGATACTCTACATCATGATTGACCCTAACACCAGCTGCTGGAGTTGTAAAAGCATCTACACTTAAAATTGTTGGAATCGACACTAACTTTTTATCTAATTTCCATGAAATATATTTAGCTACATCTATAGCCATTCCCCCTCCAATACCTACAATTGTATCAAATTCAGGAAGTTCATTTATTTGATCCTCAATCCATTGTTTTTCAACAGAGTTCACATTAATAATTTTTTCTGGAGATTTACCCATATCGTTTTTAATAATATTCCATGGAATCTCCATAGTAGAGACAATATATCTACCAAGTTCTTTACCTATACCTTTGGATACACCTCTCCCTATTCTTAACTGATTGACATTTGTATTTAGACTAAAGTATTGCATTTTTATTTTTTAATTTGAAAATAATTAATCCTAAAATTATAAATATTAAAGTTGATATAGCTGGAATATATTCAGTATCAAATCCCTCTATAGATTGACCAGGAATAATTAAACACATCACAACAAATACACACCAAAGTAAAGTAAGAAACTTTACTAATTTAGAAGTTCTAACCCCACTTTTGCTATCATGTTTAAGGTAAAATGACGAAAATATAATTCCACAATATCCAATATATCCTGCAATTGCAGAAACGCTTGTTATTACCTCAATTTTGTTAAAGACAATAATAAAGATTGTTGCTAAAATTCCAATAAGTATTAGTGAGTTTCCTGGAGATTTATTTTTATCTATTGACTTGAGCCAACTTGAATTTGGTAAAACCGAATCTCTTGACATTGAAAAAATTAACCTTGAGGCAGTGGCCATACAAGCAACACCACATGCAAAAATTGCTGCAATCACAAATAAAAGAATTACAGAATACAGTATTACCCCAAATTCATTTACGAGCAAATCTGTCAAAAAGTTTTCAGACCCATTTTTGTAAATATCTTTTTGAAGTAAAATAATAGAAAAAATTATTATGATAAATCCGAAAAAACCCGAGGTTAATAAAGAATTAATTATTGACTTAGGAACAATCTTAGTTGGATTTTTTGTTTCTTCAGACATATCTGCAGCTGCTTCAAAGCCAGTTAGACACCAGGCTCCTAATAAAATTGATAAAGCAAAAGATTCAAAACCTATGTTTGAAAAATTAGCATTATTTGTCATATTCGAAATTGTAAAATCTTCCCATCCGTTTGTTACAAAAAAGCCAAGTATTAGAATTAAAAGAATTACTCCAATAATTTCTGTAATAACTCCAATATTATTTATGTAAGAAACCATTTTAATTCCATTTTTATGAATTAGGGTAATTAACCAAATAATAATTATTGATATGGTAATGTCGCTTACCTCTAGAGAGAACACTTGAGATAAAAAATCACTTAATACAATACCTAAAGTTTTACAGATTCCAGGAAATCCAGTTAAAAACTGCATTAATAATAGCCAACCTGTTGCAAAACCTAATTTTGAATTTACTAGTCTAGATGACCATTGATAGCCGTATCCAGAAATTGGAAATCTGACTGATAATTCAGCCATTATTAAGGCAACAAAAAATTGTCCAATAAAAACTATTAACCAAGATAATGATATCCATGGGCCTACCTCTGAGTATCCAAAATGAAAGTTTGCAAAAATTCCTGTTAAGATAGATATCAAAGAGAAAGATATTGCAAAAGATGAGAAACCTTTCATTGATCTATTTAGATCCTGTTTATAACCAAATTTTGCAAGAAATTTGGAATCCTTATCAACTTTAGACAGGGACATCGCTTAGTATTCCTTTGTATATTCCTGGGTCAGATCCTTCTATTATTTTAGCATTAAAGGTTTTCTCATAAAATATAGCAGGCCCAACACCGCCTATTATAGCATAGGCATAACCCATTTCTTTCATGGAGCTTAAAGCTAAAAAAAGTAATGCTTTACCTAATCCTTTTTTTCTACTATTTTTTTTGACCCCCATAGGTCCCAGAAAATTTAAATAGGCTGCATCATATGTTGCAAAACCAAGAATTTGCTCATTATCAATTGCTATGTAAGTTGTTATTGGTTTTCTTGAGAAAGAAACATCTACCTCACTTTCCCATCCGTCTCCAAATTCTTTTTTTACCCATTTATTAACAATAGATTTTTCAGCTGCTAATGGACGCCTAAAAGAGATTGTTTTTGAAAGATCTTCAAGTTCTTTACATTTTTTTGGAAGATCATAAAGTTTAACTAACATATCTTTCATAGCTCTAATAAAAAATTAAGATAAAAATTATTTTCTAAAATTGTTTTTTGTTTTGTCAAAAACATATTCAATTACTTGATTATGTCTTCGCTCAAATCTAGTATAACTTCCTGATGCTGTTGATCCATAAAATCTTCTGGTTGCAGGCCTCATATTTTTAGCAATTGGATGATAAGTCTGAATATGATTCCAAGCACCCATATTCCTTGGCTCTTCCTGAGCCCAAACAATATCTTTGGCATTTGAGAATTTCTTAATTTCTGAAATTATCAATTTAACTGGAAGAGGGAATAACTGCTCTATTCTTACAATAGCAACATTTTTTATATTATTTTTCTCTCTGTAATCGATTAAATCAAAGTAAAATTTTCCACTACAGAATACAAGAGAGACTGCCTTAGTTGGATCAATTTCAGAATCAGTAATTACTGGAATAAATTTAGACTTGGTTAAATCATCAACATTAGACACAACCTTAGGGTGACGTAGAAGACTTTTTGGAGTGAATAAAATTAAAGGCTTTCTAAATTTTGTTAACATTTGCCTTCTTAAAAGATGGAAAAGATTAGATGGAGTAGTACAATTTGCTGCATACATATTATCCTTTGCACATAATTGTAGGTAACGTTCCATTCTAGCAGAGGAATGTTCAGCTCCTTGTCCTTCATAACCATGGGGTAGATACAGAACTATTCCATTTTGTAACTTCCATTTATCTTCAGCGGATGAAATATACTGATCAATGATAATTTGAGCCCCATTTGAAAAATCTCCAAATTGAGCCTCCCATATTGTCAAGCAGTTTGGGCTAGCAAGTGCATAACCATAATCAAATCCCAAAACACCATATTCTGATAAAGGAGAATTATATATACTGAACAACCCTTTATTTTTTGAATCAATATTATTTAATGGCAGATATTCTTCCTCTGAATCCTCTGATTTTAATACTGCATGTCTATGAGAAAATGTGCCTCTTTCTACATCTTGTCCTGAAACTCTTACATTAAAACCCTGAGTTAATAATGTTCCATATGCAAGTAGCTCTGCCATTGCCCAATCAACTTTTCCATTTTCAAATATTAATTTTTCTCTTGAATCAAATAGCTTTATGATCTTTTTTAAAAATGATTTATTAGGTAATGAAGTTATTGACTTTGCTACATTAAGTACATCCTCCTCTGGGGAGCTTGTCGAATAATCTTCAAGCATTTCATTTTCATCAACTCTTTTAAATCCATCCCATACTTCTTGCATGAAGGGTGTGATTTTTGTTTTTTCTTTTTTCTTAGAATCTGTAAGTTCATCTTCAAGCTTTGAAAAATATTTTGATTCAATTTTAGAAACATGATCATCATTTATTACTCCCTGATCCATTAGTTTAGAAGCATATATATCCCTTGGATTTGGATGACCTGATATAAATTTATATAATTTAGGTTGAGTAAATCTTGGCTCATCTCCTTCATTGTGGCCATATTTTCTATATCCTAAAAGATCAATAAAAACATCCCTATTAAACCTATTCCTATATTCTAATGCAAAGGTTACTGCATGAATAACTGCTTCAACATCATCAGAATTAACATGTAGAACTGGGGATAATGTTACTTTACCAACATCAGAACAATATGTACTTGACCTTGCATCAAGATAATTAGTAGTAAAGCCAACTTGGTTATTAACTATTAGGTGAATTGTGCCTCCAGTTGAGTAACCTTTTAGTCTTGACATTTGAATTACCTCATAGACAACTCCTTGACCTGCAACGGCAGCATCACCGTGAACAATTATAGGTAAAACCTTATTGGTATCATTATCAAAATCATTCTCAAGCTTGGCTCTAGCAATTCCCTGTACAATTGGATCAACAGATTCAAGATGAGATGGATTTGGAGCAAGGTTCATATTAATTTTTTTACCTGATGATGAAGTTCTCTCTGAAGTCCATCCAAGATGGTACTTTACATCTCCATCAAAAATATCTTCTTCATAATCCTTTCCTTCAAACTCACCAAAAATATCTCTACTTGATTTACCAAATATATTTGCAAGGGTACTCAATCTACCTCTATGAGACATTCCCATTATAAATTCTTCAACTCCCTTTTCAGCAGCAGAATTAATCAGAAAGTCTATTGCTGGAATTAATGCTTCTCCCCCTTCAAGAGAAAATCTTTTTTGTCCAACATATTTTTTTTGTAGAAAATTTTCAAATGTATAAGCCTTATTTAGGCTATCTAATATTAATAGTTTTTCACTTTTTGAAAAATTTGGTTGGTTACCATTAACATTTATAAAACTCTGTATCCATTTAACTTTTTCTGGGTCTCTTATGTACATATATTCTAACCCAATAGATTCACAATATATTTTTTTAAGATGGTCAATGATATTACTCAATTTATCTGGCCCAATACCAACTACTTCACCAGCACTAAAAACTAGATCAAGATCAGTCTTATTTAATCCAAAATTTTCAATATCAAGTGTTGGAGAATACTTTCTTCTTTCTCTGACAGGATTAGTTATTGTAAAAAGATGCCCTCTTTGTCTGTAAGCATCAATCAAATTAACGACTTTAAACTCTTTACTTATATTTTCAGGAACCTCAAATTTCTTCTCTTCAAGAGTAATATTCGCACTCTCTAATCCAAAATCAAAGCCCTGAAAAAAAGCTTTCCAACTTGGCTCTAAGCTGTCAGGAGATTCCAAGTATTGGTCATACATTTCTGCAAAAAAACTTGTATGTGCTGAATTAAGAAATGAGAATTTATCCATTCAATGTCATATAGTTAATAAAATTACAACTTGTTTTTTATGTTTCTTAATAATTTTTAGATTTTTGTATCATGTTTGCCCTAATTGATTGTAATAATTTTTATGCTTCTTGTGAAAGAGTTTTCCAACCTCATTTAAATGGTAAACCACTTGTAATTTTATCAAACAATGATGGCTGTGTTATAGCTAGAAGTAACGAAGCTAAATCACTTGGAATTCCTATGGGAGCTCCTGCATTTAAATACAAAGAAATTTTTCAGAAAAATAATGTCCAAATTTTTTCTTCCAATTTTACATTGTATGGGGACATGAGTAATCGTGTAATGTCCATTATAGCTAGACATGTACCAGATGTAGAAATATATAGCATTGATGAAGCATTTGTAAAGTTTAGTGGATTTTCCGAAGATGAAGCTAACAAAAAATGTAAAGAGATAATAGAAACTGTCATTAAGTGGACAGGTATACCCGTCTCAATAGGTCTGGCGCCGACTAAATCACTCGCAAAAGTTGCTAATAGAATTGCTAAAAAAAACTCTCCCAAAACAAATGGATTTTATTCAATTAGCAGTAACAAAAAACGATTAGAGGCCTTAAATAATATTCCTACTGGAGACATATGGGGAATTGGTTTTCAAAATGAAAAAAAATTATCAAGAATTAATGTCAAAAATGGAATGGACTTTATAAACCTTCCTGATAAATGGGTTAAAAAGAATATGAGTATCATAGGTCTTAAACTCAAAAAAGAACTTGAAGGGACTCCTACTCTAGACATAGAAGAAGGAAAAGTGGATAAAAAGTCTATCGCTACAACTAGAAGTTTTGAAGCTGAAATTTCTACACTAGACGATTTAGTTGAAAGGATTACTACATTCTCTGTAGTTGCGGCTAAAAAACTAAGAAGACAAAATAGCGAGTGTAACATGATTTGTGTTTTTATTCGTAGTAATCCTTTTAAGCAAGACAGTGAAAGATATCATTTTAGTTTAACGGGTTCACTTCCCTTCTCAACAAGTTCAAGTATTGAAATAAGTAAATTTGCTGTAAATCTTTTAAAGAAGGTTTATTCTAAAAATAGACTTTATAAAAAAGCAGGAATAATATTGATGGGATTATCTCCTCAGTCCAATCACCAATTTAGCTTATTTGATAAAGACCTTGAAAAACAGAAAAAGCTAATGAAAAGCATTGATAATATTGATGATAAATATGGGCTCTATAAAGTAAGACTTGCAAGCCAGGATCAGAAAAGAATATGGAAAATGAAAAGACAAAAACTTTCAAGGAATTATACGACTGAAATTGATGAAGTATTAATTGTTAGGTAGGATATGAAAAACAATATCAAAATATTTAAACCAAATGAAGACAGCTCCTTAAATAATTTATTTATTGAGGAAGGAATTTCTGCAGGTTTTCCTTCACCAGCAGGTGACTTTGAGGAGTCCAGGATTAGTCTTGAAAAAGTTGTAGTTAAAAATAAGGAAGCTACATTTTATGCAAAAGTTTCAGGTGAATCAATGAAAGATGCAGGTCTAGATGACGGAGATATTTTAGTAATAGACAGAAGTGAAGAATTAAAAAATAATAAAATTGCAGTATGCTATTTAAACGGTGAGTTTACTGTTAAGAGGGTAAAGATTGAAAAAGATCATATATACCTAATACCGGAAAATAAAAAATATGATCCAATTAAGGTTACGGAAGAAAATGAGTTTATAGTCTGGGGTATTGTGACCTATGTAGTTAAAAAGATTTAAAGCCTCTCGTAAATACCCGCAATTCCCTGACCACCACCAACACAAGCAGTTACCATTCCATACTTCTGATTTCTTCTTTTCATTTCATTTAATAACTGAATCGAAAGTTTTGCTCCAGTACAACCTAAAGGATGAC
>CACJMJ010000022.1 GCA_902594485.1 uncultured Bacteroidota bacterium | reverse complement strand
TTCTAAAGGAATGTATGTAGGGAGATAGTAATTGTTTTTATTCCAACCCATATTAATTCCAAGTGAACTTTTTAGCGTAAGACCAGGAATTAAGTCATACTCAATATATGCATTACTGTTAAGATTTGTAATAAAACTATGGTCTATTCTATCTGTAACATCTGCAACTGGATTTCTTTGTGGAATTCCACTTATAGGGTTAATTCCAGTATACGTTTTACCATCATCTTCATAGATTTGCCAATAAGGTATTGTCTGATAATAAACATTTGACCAATTTAACTTTTGATTTTCTTGCTTTCTATCCACTAAACTGAATCTTATACCGGTCCTAAGCTTATCATTTACCTTTGTATCTAAATTAAGTCTAAGTCCATTTCTTAAAAGACCCGAACCTTTAACTACTCCTTTTTGATCAAATCTACTTATAGAGACGAAATAATTAGTTTTCTCTGAATTACCAGAAATATTTAGATCTGTGTTATTTATTTGTCCATCGCGTAAAATAGCACTGTTCCAATCTGTATCTCTTCTGTCGTCATATGGAAATACAAAATTAGGATCATTTGTACCATATCCGTCTTCACCAGGAATTAGACTAAGACCTTCACTCCAATATTCTTTCCAAAGAGCAACATCTCCTAGTTCAGGCATAGCTTTAACTTCGTCAAATGAAGTATAATGGTTCAAACTAACTTCAACACTCCCTTCTGGTGTTGAAAGTCCACTTTTTGTTTGTATTAATATAACTCCAGCTGCTCCTCTTGTACCGTAAATAGCAAGTGAACTAGCATCTTTTAAAATTTCAATTGATTGAATATCATTTACATTAATATTATTAAGATCAAAATCTGTCCCAACAATTACATCATCAATTACATAAAGAGGACCATTATTTCCGCTAATTGAACTAATACCTCTAATTGATATTGTAGCTCTCGAACCAGGTTCTCCATTATTGCTTATAACACTTACACCTGCTGCTTTACCTTGAAGTATATTAGAAACATTGGATGCAGGTTGGTTTGTTAGTTCATCACCTGATACTTGTGATATCGAAGACACCAACTCTCTTTTAAGAGTTGAACCATATCCTGTTAAGACAACTTCATCTAGAGCAGATCTAGACGCAACAAGAGAAACTTGAATATTATCTGAATTACTTACAGATATTGTCTGTGATGTAAACCCTATATATGAAATTTCTAGAATAACATCTTCATCTGAAATATCCAATGAAAAATTACCATCAAAATCAGATGTAGTTCCATTAGAAGTTCCTGATTCAATAATAGATGCTCCCGGAAGAGGGATTCCATTTGAGTCTGTTATTCTTCCTGTTACAGTAGCTTGAATTATATCTACAGTTGTATTACTTGATAAATTCTTTTCTTTAAGAATTATTTTATCATCTACGATTTCATAATTGATTTCATTATTAAAAATTATTTCTAATAAATTATCAATATTCTCATCAGTTACATCGACAGATATAACTTTATTAAAATCGTATGCACTTAAGGAATAAATAAATTTATATTCTGAAATTGCTTCAATTTCATCTATGACCTGAACCAAGCTTGAATTATTCATCTTCAAGGTGATATCTTGAGCAGAAGAATAAATTATATTGGTTGAAATCAATGTGAGAATAATGAAAACAGAGTTCCTTAGTCTATCAATAAAAGATATACTATTTCTATTTTGATTGTTATTCATATAATTGGGTTTTTAATTTAATTTTAGTTTATGATTATTTTATTGTTAAATATTTGAAAATCAATATTATATATTTTATTAAAGTAGCCTAATACATCTTCTATCTTTTCTTCCTCAACATTTATACTTGCATTAAATAATTGATTGGATATTTTACTATTATTAATAATTGTTATGTTATAAAGTCTTTGAAGCTTTTGAATAATCTGATCAAAAGTTTCATTTCTAAATATTACATCTCCATCTACCCAAGATGTATAAATCTTAGAGTTAACCTTTGATTTTGAAATTTTAAATATCTCTTTATCAATAGAGGCTTTGTATCCGGGAGAAAGCATGTTTATATCGGTGGTGTTCTCATTAGATATACCAAGAGATCCTTCAACTAAAACTATATCTGAAGAGAAATCTTCTGAAAAGTTTTTGAAATTAAATTTGGTGCCATAAACAGAGGCTGTAATTTGATTTGAGCGAACTTCAAAGATCGAATTGGCAGCTTTTTTTACATTAAAAAATGCTTCACCTTCAATATGTACAGATCTAGTTTGATTTGGTAAAAAAGAAACTGGATATTTCATTATAGTCCCTGAGTTTAGGTAAACGTCAGTACCATCAGATAATTGAAGATTAAACCTTTTACCATAGGGAACATTTATAGTGTGAACCTCAACTTCTTCTGTTTCAACTACTATATTTTCCTCATATACAATGCGATTAGATTCCTTGTATGAATTCTTAGATATCTCAATCGAATCTATTTTTTCAATTAGAAAAATTTCGCCTTTTTCATTTTCAATAAAAATTTCATCTTCGTCTGGAATTATTACCTCTGAAATTTCTGTAGAATTTATTTGATTTAGGGTGTAAAGATGGCTTAAATAAAAAACCGCTACACAAACTGCAGCATATTTTAGTGATTCAATAAAATATTTTTTTCTCTTTTCTCTTTTTTGATCTTTCTTAATCTTATTTTTAATAATATCTATTATTTCCTCTTTATCCATTCTGTTCATAACGTAAATTGAAAAAAAATTAATTTTAATGTAGAGCTTAAATAAACTAAGATTCTTAGAATCTTTTAAGTAGGTTAACAATAATTTTAAGTCTTCAGTTTTAGTATTTTGATTTATATACTTAATAATTAGGTTCTCAAAATTCTTATCTATTTTTAAGCTCATTAATATATATACATATCAAAAAAGACAAACCCCTAAAATTTTTTATTAAATTGATCAATATATTTTGAAAATAAATACTAAAAATTTAGTTCAATTACTTAAAAAAGCTGATGAAGATGCTTTTTCATTCTTAGTTGATAAATATCATCAAAGACTATTTGCATATGCTATAAGTTTATCCGGTGACTATTCAATGGCAAAAGATATAGTTCAAGAAGTATTTATAAAAACATATGAATTTAGAAAGAAATTAGACCCAAATTATTCTATAGACGGTTTTTTATATAGGTCTGTATACAATCAGTTTATTAACTCATACCATAAAAATAAATCACTATTGAAAATCCATGATGAATATGTTAAATATTTAAATCAAATTATTAATGAATCGTCTGAATCAGATTTTGATAGGCTAATTAAATTAATTGATAAATCAATAAATAAACTTCCTAAAAAGTGTAAAGAGATTTTTAAATTAAGTAAAACCGAAGGGCTAACAAATCATGAAATTGCAACTTTATTAAATGTTTCAGTAAAAACAGTTGAAGCTCAAATTACAATTGCTTTTAAAAAAATTAAAGCAGATGTTATATAATTAGTAGTTACAACAATCTACAGGAGAAAGAATATCACCTGGCTCTCTATTAAAAAATTTATTATCAGTAATGTTGATTTCTCTAAAAAGTTTTTCTTTTATCAGAAGTTGGTCTTTAGTTAAATTTTCATCTAAAAGTGGTTGTTTCTCATAAATATCATTTTCAATATCAAAAAAACTTCCATCTTTATAAAGTTTATATTTAACTGTTTGAGAAAAATAGTTTTTAGCTCGATTTTGACCCCATAATGGGTTATAAAAAATTGATACTATTTCTCTATCATTAATAATATTATCAGAAAAAATATCCATCATACTTGTACCATCACTTTCATCAGGAACTCCAAGGATATCTGAAAATGTGGAATAGAAGTCAGCAAAAGTTATTAAATCTGAATTTGTTGAATTATTTTTAATTTTTGAGGGCCAACTTACTAGCATAGGTACATTAACCCCTGTTTTATTTGTTAGGCCTTTACCACCTGGAATAGTATTATTAATAGTGTTTGATGTTATTTGTCTTGGCGTTCCATTATCACCAACAAAGATTAGTAGTGTGTTTTCAAAAATACCTTGTTGTTTTAGTTCATTTATAATTTTTCCAACGATTTTATCCATATAATTCACCATATCAATGAAATATCTAGTATCTGGAATTGATCTAGTTTCTATAGATGACCATTCTGGTGAATCTGGAGTTGGGACAAAAGGATCATGAACAAGTAACATTGGATAATAGATGAAAAAAGGATTATCCTTGTTTCTTTTTATAAATTCAATAGCATAATCAGATACAATATCAGGTCCATATGAGTTTTCATATCTAGGTAAAAAATTACCATTTTGCTCTATAAGAGGATTAGCAAACCTCTCACCATTTTGCTTTGGTTTAGTTAATTGCCATAAAGAATATTCATCAAAACCAAATTTATAAGGTCTAGTATTATCATTAGCAATTTTTCTATCGACATCGCCAATTCTTAGACCATTTAATTGCCATTTCCCAACAATAGCTGTTTTATATCCATTCTCTTTAAATAGGTTGCCAAAAGTTTTCTGATTTGAATTTAAGTAAGTAAAATGATCATAATTCCTAAAATTATATTTACCTGTCATTATTTTCACTCTTGAAGGGGTACATAGAGGCTGCGATAATGTGTTTGTAAAATTTATTCCATTTAAAGCTAATGAATCTAGAAATGGAGTATTATATGATGTACTACCGTTTATACTCAGACCTTCATAACCAATATCATCTGCCATTATTAAAATAACATTTGGCATTTGATTTTCATCATCAATCGATTGACATGCTATAAAAAAAGTAAAAAATAAAAGTGGGATTATATAAGTAAATAATTTCGTGTTTCTCATTACTTTATATACAAGCATCAAAACAGTAACCCTTAATTTTAAGTAATTAAAAATAGTGATCGCGATAGGATTCGAACCTATGACCGTCTGCTTAGAAGGCAGATGCTCTATCCAGCTGAGCTACGCGACCATAATGCGGAGAGACTGGGATTCGAACCCAGGCAACGTTTACACGTTGACAGATTAGCAATCTGCTCCATTACCACTCTGGCACCTCTCCAAAAGAGTTTACAAATTTAGATAAAAAAATGACCTGAAAAAGAATTATTTAATCTTGTTGTTCCAAAAGATTTTTCATCTCCATATAACCAGAGTTGTCACCAATTGTACCGTATATATTCATTAGTGTCCTAATAGCCTCAATGTTATTATTTATAGAGATTAAATCCTTTAAAATTGGAACACACTCCTTGTAGAGATTTTCTCTTAATCCTTTTAACTCATCATATTTCAAATTATCAGCTCTAGAGGTACCCAAACTATTCATCTCATTAACAATCTCTTGTTCTCCATCTAAAATTAAAGCAACCAAGTTGAGATAACTGTTTTCATTACTAGGATCTAACTCAATTGATTTTTCGTAATATGAAATTGCTACATCCTTTTCACCAAGCTCACCACTAACAACACCCAAGTTATAGTAAAGAACTGGATTGTTTGGCTCTTTCTCAATTGCCTCAGACATTGCAACTTTAAAAGCTTCTTTATTATCTAATTCAAAATAAATATTAGCAGCAGTTATAATAAGTCCTACATCATCTGGATTTGATGATCTAGCAGCTTCAATAGCAGCAAGGGCCTTGTCGTTTTGACCAAGCTCTTTATATATGAGAGCAATATTTTTAACAATTTCAGGGAATTTTGATTCTGTTTCTTCTTCTCTAGGATTTGAATAGTCCTTTGACTTCTGCAAAAGTTTGAATTCAGTTTCGGAATTAATTTCTATTTCATTTCCAGAACTTACTTCTGTTATATAAAAATTAGTCTCAATACCTTCATATTTAATATCTCTTAGCTCTTCATAATATTCAAGTGCTACAGGATAATCTTGAGAATTAACTGCTGAAGAAGCAGCATAATAAAGATACTCTTGGTTAATATCCTTTTTTAAATCGTAAACCATTTTTAGTTTTTTTGCTGCAGCCAGATAATTCTCTGTCTCATTATCACCAACAGCACTAGTTATTATTGCAGTCTCAAGTTTATTAATCTCAGGGTTTAAAAGTTGATCTGAAGTGCCTAGATTTTTTGACATATCAAATGCCTGCATAGCTAGATCAAAATCTTCCATAGCTGTATGTATTTTACCATACAAAAGCATAGCTTGTGATTTTATTTTATCATCACTAGAATCAAAAATTTCTCTTGAGGAGTCTAGTAAATCAATTGCTGAAGCATATTCCCCTGAAACAAAAAACTTATTGGCATTTCTAAGTTCTTTTTTCTGTGAATAAGAAAAAGATACTACAAATAGTAAAATATAAATTATTAGTTTTTTCATGTTTTTATTATTTATACTGCGTCTCCTGTAAATTCAATATCATTGATATCTTCAATATCATCATCATCTTTCATTACTTTAGCAACTGCGGCAATACTATCTCCATCTTTTAGGCTAATAACCTTTACTCCTTGAGTTGCCCTTCCCATAACTCTTAAATCTTCTACTTGCATTCTTATAGCAATTCCAGATTTATTGATAATCATTAAGTCGTCACTATCAGAGACACTTTTTAAAGTTACTAATTTACCGGTTTTTTCTGTAATAGATATAGTTTTAACACCTTTACCTCCTCTATTAGTTAACCTGTAATCTTCAAGTGATGAACGTTTTCCAAATCCATTTTCAGAAACGACTAGAATATTTGCATCCATGTCATTTACAGATATCATTCCAACAACCTCATCTTTATTATCTTTAAGCCTTATTCCTCTAACACCTGATGCATTTCTTCCCATAGGTCTAGTTTTTCCCTCCTCAAATCGAATGGCTTTTCCAGATTTTACGGCAAGCATAATTTGACTATTACCATTTGTAAGTTTTGCTTCTAGTAGTTCATCGTCTTCTTTAATTGTAATTGCGTTAATCCCATTAGATCTTGGCCTTGAATATTGCTCAAGTGATGTCTTTTTAACTTGACCCATTTTTGTAGCCATTATTACGTAATGATTATTTACATAATCTTCATCCTTTAAATCTTGAGTACATATAAATGCTTTTACTCTGTCATCTTGTTCTATGTTAATAAGATTTTGAATGGCTCTTCCTTTTGAATTCTTAGAACCTTCTGGTATTTCAAAAACTCTCATCCAGAAACATTTACCTTTTTGGGTAAAGAACAACATATATTGATGGTTTGTACCAACAAATAAGTCTTCTAGAAAGTCTTCATCTCTAGTTTTTGTTGCCTTCTGCCCCACTCCTCCTCTATGTTGGGTTTTATACTCTGTTAATGGAGTTCTTTTGATATAACCTGCATGAGATATTGTAATAACTACTTTTTCATCAGGAATTATATCTTCTACTCTAAAGTCACCTCCAGCATATTCAATTTCTGATCTTCTTTCGTCACCATATTTTTCTTTGATATCTGAAAGTTCTTCTTTAATCAGAGTCATTCTCTTTGGCTTACTATCTAAAAGCTCTTTATAACCTTTAATTGTTTTCTGCAGCTCATCATATTCTTCTCTCAATTTATTTTGTTCAAGTCCAGTAAGCTGTCTTAATCTCATCTCAATTATTGCCTTTGCCTGAATTTCGGATAGCTTATACTTTTTTTCAAGTTTTTGTCTAGCCTCTTCTGCATTTGAAGATTTTTTTATTAAATCTATAACATCATCTATATTATCACTAGCAATAATAAGTCCTTCTAATATATGCGCTCTTTGTTCAGCCTTTTTAAGCTCAAAGTTTGTCCTTTTGACAACTACATCATGTCTATGGTCTACAAAATGATGAATTAAATCCTTAAGGTTAAGAAGTTCTGGTCTTCCATTTACTAGAGCAACGTTGTTTACGCTGAATGAAGATTGTAAAGGCGTATACTTATATAGTTTATTTAGAACTATGTTTGGAATTGCGTCTCTTTTAAGAACATATACAATTCTCATACCCTTTCTATCTGATTCATCTCTTATAGTAGATATTCCTTCAATTTTACCATCATTAACTAAGTCAGCTGTTTTTTTAATCATATCTGCTTTGTTTACCTGGTAGGGAATTTCTGAGACTATTATGCACTCTCTATCATTTACATTCTCTATGATAGCTTTTCCTCTCATTACAACTCTTCCTTTACCAGTATGGAAAGCTTCTTTAACACCATCATATCCGTATATTGTTCCACCAGTTGGAAAATCAGGGGCTTTTACATATTGAATAAGCTCATCAATTGTAATATCATTATTGTCTATGTACTGCATTATACCATCTATAACTTCAGATAAATTATGTGGTGGCATATTAGTCGCCATACCAACTGCTATTCCAGAGGCTCCATTTATTATCAATGCTGGAACTCTTGTTGGTAATACAGTAGGTTCCATTATAGTATCATCAAAGTTTAGCTGAAAATCAACAGTCTCTTTGTCAATATCTGATAACAACTCTTCTGATATCTTTTGCATTCTTGCTTCTGTATACCTCATAGCTGCTGGACTGTCCCCATCAACTGATCCAAAGTTACCCTGACCATCAACTAGGTTATATCTTAAACTCCATTCTTGAGCCATTCTAACCATTGTATCATATACAGAACTATCACCATGAGGGTGATATTTACCCATTACATCTCCTACAATCCTAGCAGATTTTTTATACGATGATGAAGATCTTACACCCATCTCATTCATTCCAAACAGGACCCTTCTATGTACAGGTTTTAGCCCATCTCTAACATCAGGCAATGCTCTTGAAACAATTACAGACATCGAATAATCGATGTATGCGGACTTCATTTCATCTTCTATTTTTATAGGGATTAGTTTTTCTTTTTCCATAACAGTATATTATTGCTAAAATACTTAATCAGGAAATATTTTGGACTCTATAATTGATATTAAAACATATAATTTATTAACATTATTAATTGAAAAGTTTTATCATGAAATAAGCAATTAGTATAAGTATTTTCTTTGTTAATTTATATTAATGATATATTTTAGTCAACTAAATAATATATGATGGATGATAATTTTTCTTCAAGAGTAAAAGATGTTATTTCTTACAGTAAAGAAGAAGCTCTAAGGCTTGGTCATAAACAGATTGGGACCGAACACTTACTTCTTGGTATGCTTAGAGACGGAGGCGGTAAAGCTATATCGATATTAAATTCAATTGAGATTAATTTAGATGAATTAAGAAAAAAAATTGAAATTTTAAATCCTGCAATCATTGATAGTGCATCAATTGGCCTTAATGAAAAAAAGAATCTGCATTTAACAAGGCAAGCAGAGAGAGCTCTAAAAACAACTTTTTTAGAAGCAAAATTATTTCAAAGTACAAATATTAATACTGCACATTTGCTCCTATGTATTCTTAGAAATGATAATGATCCTATTACAAAGGTTTTATTGAAAATGGATATAACCTATGACAACGTTAAAGAGAAGTTCAAATCTATGATTAACGATTCAGGATCTGATGATATAATTGAATATCCTGCTTCTTCTGCATTTCCAGATGAAAAAGATGATTCTGAAGAATCTAAAAATCCATTTTCTTCGAAACAAAAGACCAAATCATCATCTAATACTAAGACTCCAGTTTTAGATAACTTTGGAAGAGACATGACCGCTTTAGCCGAGTCTAATAAGTTAGATCCAGTAATTGGAAGAGATAAAGAAATTCAAAGAGTGTCTCAAATTTTAAGCAGAAGAAAAAAGAATAACCCTCTTTTAATTGGTGAACCAGGTGTCGGAAAATCAGCAATTGCTGAAGGTTTAGCCTTAAGGATAATTCAAAAAAAGGTTTCAAGAATATTATATGGGAAAAGAGTTATAACTCTTGACTTAGCAAGTCTTGTTGCTGGAACTAAATATAGAGGTCAATTTGAAGAAAGAATGAAGGCTGTAATGAATGAGCTTGAAAAGAATAGAAATATAATTTTATTTATTGATGAAATTCACACAATAGTTGGTGCCGGAGGTGCTACTGGGAGTCTTGATGCTTCCAATATGTTTAAGCCTGCTCTTGCAAGAGGAGAGATTCAATGTATAGGAGCTACTACTTTGAATGAATATAGTCAGCATATTGAAAAAGATGGTGCACTTGAAAGAAGATTTCAAAAAATACTTGTAGAGGAGACTAATAAAGATGAGACAATTGAAATCTTAAGAAATATTAAAGATAGATATGAGTCACATCATAATGTTAACTATACTGACGAAGCTTTAGTAGCTTGTGTTGAACTTAGTCAAAGGTATATAACTGACAGGTTTCTTCCTGATAAGGCGATTGATGCTCTTGATGAGGCCGGTTCTCGTGCGCACATAAACAATATGGATGTGCCTGAAGAGGTAATATTAATGGAAAAACAGCTGGAAGACGTCAGAGAATTAAAGAATTCAGTTGTTAAGAAACAAAAGTATGAAGAAGCAGCTAAGCTACGTGATGATGAGAAAAGAGTAGAGAAAAAACTTGTTGAGGCTCAGAATAAATGGCATGAAGACTCAAAGCTTAATAGGGTTACAGTTGACGAAAATGAAATTGCTGATGTTGTGTCTATGATGACAAATATACCCGTTAATAAGATTGTTTCTACTGAGAAAAATAAATTGTCAAAACTTGAAAAGATCATTAAGGATAAAATTATTGGTCAGGACGAGGCTGTATCTAAAGTTGTAAAATCTATTCAAAGAAATAGAGCTGGACTTAACTCCCCTAATAGACCTATCGGTTCATTTATATTTCTAGGTCAAACTGGAGTTGGTAAAACTCAACTAGCCAAAGTGTTAGCGTCTGAGATTTTTGAATCAGAAGAAAATCTAATTAGAATAGATATGAGTGAATACATGGAAAAGTTTTCGGTATCAAGGCTTATTGGTGCACCTCCAGGATATGTTGGATATGAAGAGGGAGGCCAGTTAACTGAAAAAGTAAAAAGAAGACCATACTCTGTTGTTTTATTTGATGAAATTGAAAAAGGACATCCCGATATATATAGTATGCTTCTTCAAATATTAGATGATGGGTTCCTTACTGATAGTGTTGGTAGAAAAATTAATTTTCAAAACACAATTATCATAATGACATCAAATATAGGTGTTAAACAAATTAATGACTTTGGCATTGGTGTTGGCTTTGAGACTAAATCATCAATAGATCAAACATCTCATACCGAACAAAAAGTTATTCAAAGAGCATTAAAAAATACTTTTGCACCAGAGTTCCTTAACAGAATTGATGATTGTATAATATTTAATTCACTATCCATAAAAGAGATTAATAAAATAGTATCTATTGAGATTGATAAACTTAAAGAAAGAGTCAGTGGAATAGGATATGATTTATCTATCTCAGCAAAAGCAAAAGCATTCATATGTGATAAAGGATTTGATAGAAAAAATGGTGCAAGACCTCTAAACAGAATGATACAAAAATACATTGAAGACTTAATCGCAGAAAACCTTGTTTCTGATAAAATTAAGCAAGGTGATAAGTTATATGTTGATCATAAATCTGACTCTGAGGTTCTAACATTATTAATCAATAAAAAAGAGATAGCTTCTTGAAAGTCTTAAAATTTGGCGGTACATCAGTCGCTAATTCAGAATCAATATCTAAGGTAATATCAATTTTGAATAATAATCAAGATGATAATATTTTGATTGTTGTTTCTGCACTTGGAGGAATAACTAACCTCCTTCAAGAATGTCTCATTCTTAAGGGAAAATCAACTGATAAGGTATTAAAGAATATAGAGGACAGACACCTTGAAGTCATCAATAATCTATCAAATCTTGATGGTCAAAGTTCTCTAAAAAGTTTTTTAAAAGAGAGAATAAATCAACTTGAAGAAATTCTTGATGCTATTTCAACAATTGATGAGGTAACAAAGAAGACTGTCTCAAAGGTATTAACTCTTGGAGAAATTTTATCGAGTAATATAATTTTTGAAATTCTTAAGCAAAAAGGATTTGATATTTCATATATAAATTCGCAAGAATTAATTTACACTAAAGTGATAAATAATAATGAAATATTAGACACAGAAAAGTCATCAATAAATATAAAGAACAAATTTGATCTTGTAGATTCAAGGGTGATGATCGCACCAGGATACATTTGCTCAAATGATTCAAATGAAGTTTCAAATCTTGGAAGAGGTGGCTCAGATTATAGTGCTTCTATATATGCAAAATATTGTAATGCAAAATGTTTAGAAATATGGACCGATGTTAGTGGAGTTTTTAGTGCAAACCCTAAAATTGTAGAAAAGGCCTCTCCTATAGATTTTTTATCATACAAAGAAGCTATGGAGTTGTCATTTTTTGGTGCTAAAGTGATATATTTCCCGACACTTCAGCCATTAATTGAAGAGAACATTCCAGTTTACATAAAAAATACATTTGATCAAGATGCAAATGGAACTTGCATATCAAACTCCACTAAACTTGATGAGGATGAAATTGTAAAAGGTATTAGTCATATTGAAAATATTTCCATAATTAACTTTGAGGGATCAGGTATGGTTGGAGTTCCTGGTTTTTCTAAAAGATTTTTTGAGTCATTGTCATCAAAGCAAATTAATGTTGTAATGATTACTCAAGCATCCTCTGAATTCTCTATATGTATTGCTGTAAATTCAAATGATGCTTCTTTAGCAAAAGAAGTAATTGACAATGAGTTTGAATTTGAAATATCACAGAAAAGAATTAATAAATCTCAGATTGAATCTAACTTATCAAATATTGCAATTGTTGGTGATAAGATGAAGAGTAAAAAGGGAATTAGTGGAAAACTATTTAATGCTTTAGGTCAAAATAATATCAATATTAGAGCTATTGCTCAAGGAGCTTCTGAAAGAAATATTTCAATTATAATTGATAAAGACAATACTAAGAAAGCATTAAATGCTTTACATGAAACTTTTTTTGAGGAAAATCTCAAAGACATTCACATTTTTATAACTGGAGTTGGAAATGTTGGAGGGTTTCTAATTGAACAAATCAGGAATCAAAAAGAATTTATTGCAAAAAACCTAAAAATAAATCTTAAAGTTCTTGGCATTTCTAATTCAAGAAAAATGATTATCTCTGATTCAGAAATTGATTTGAAAAATTGGTCTAAAAATCTTGACAAATCAAAAATAATCGCAAATTCTACTGATTTTCAAAGTAAAATTCTTGAACTAAATTTAAGAAATAGCCTATTTATTGACAATACTGCAAGTGATTTAATACCAATGACTTACAGCGAATACTTAAATAATGGAATAGGCATAATAACTTGTAATAAAATAGCTAATTCTGGAACGCTCTCTAACTATCAGAATTTAAAAACATTATCAAGGAATAATAACTGCTCATTTCTCTATGAAACAAATGTTGGAGCTGCACTTCCTGTTATAAGCACATTAAATAGTTTAATAAATTCTGGTGATAAAATAATTAAAATTGAAGCGGTGCTTTCCGGAACATTAAATTATATTTTCAATAGTTTTAATGAAGTTGATACTTTCCACAAAATTGTATCCAAAGCAGTTGATCTTGGATATACTGAGCCAGACCCTAAAATAGATTTATGTGGTGTAGATGTATCTAGAAAGATTTTAATTCTAGCCAGAGAGAGTGGATATAAAATAGAAATTGAGGATATTAAAAAAAACCACTTCCTACCAGAAGATTGTATTAAAGCTGAATCTAAAGAAGATTTTTTATTATCACTAGAAAAGAACAAAGATCATTTTAACTCTATTCTTAAAAAAGCCCAAGAGAATGATTCAAGATTAAAATTTGTAGCTAAGCTAGATAAAGGTAAAGCTAGTGTTGGATTAGAATCAGTAAGCACTGAACACTCATTTTATAATTTAGTAGGATCTGATAATATTACAGTATTTTACACAGAAAGATATAAAGATTCACCACTAGTTGTTAAAGGTGCTGGTGCAGGCGGAGAGTTTACTGCTTCTGGTGTTTT
>CACJMJ010000021.1 GCA_902594485.1 uncultured Bacteroidota bacterium | reverse complement strand
AAAAAGTTATCTCTCTGCTGTAACAGGAGTTGCAGTTGACAAAAACCTAATTAGATCAGAAAAGGATTTTGTTTCTAATTATGTTTGGGATAAAACTTTTGATGGAGAAAAGAATAGTCTGATTACATGGGAGCATCTATTAAATCAATCTTCAGATTGGTTTGGAAGTTTATTTGGAATTAACCATTGGGAAGATAGGCCAGACATTAGTAAAAGTATAGATGAGTGGAGATCAGAACCTCAGAAAGAATCTGGAACACATTATAAATATAATGATGTAAGAGTAAATGTTTTATCATATTCTCTTCTTCAAGTTTTTAGAGAATCATTACCAAAGGTTCTGAAAAAGACAATTATGGATCCAATTGATGCATCAGATACATGGAGATGGTATGGGTATGAAAATTCATGGGTAAACATTGATGGAGTAAAAACTCAGTCTGTATCTGGAGGAGGACATAATGGCGGGGGCATATTTATTAGCTCTGAGGATCATGCAAGGTTTGGACTTCTATTTTTAAATAAAGGGATGTGGAATGGTAAAAGAATTATTTCTGAGGAATGGATTAAGAAATCTATTTCACCATCTGAGACAAACCCTGAGTATGGATACATGTGGTGGATTAATTCTAAACTAGGTGAAGATTATCAGACAACTGATTGGAAAAATGTTCCTACAAACATTTTTTACGGAAGTGGTTTTGGTGGAAATAAAGTAATTATAATTCCAGATGAGAATATGGTAATTGTTGGAAGATGGTTTGGGAGTCAAACAGAAAGCACGTTTATAAAGATGATCTTAGATTCTAAATAATTTAGATTTTAGCCTTATAAAACTCTCTATTCATTCTTGCTATATTTTTTATAGAAATTCCTTTTGGACATTCTACCTCACATGCACCAGTATTTGTACAGTTTCCAAAGCCTTCATCATCCATTTGTTTAACCATATTAAGTACTCTTTCCTTGGCTTCAACTTTACCTTGAGGCAAGTATGAAAACTGTGAAACTTTTGCAGATACATAAAGCATTGCAGAAGCATTTTTACAAGTTGCAACACATGCTCCACATCCAATACAGGTTGCAGCATCAAATGCATTGTCTGCGTCTTCTTTCCTAATAGGAGTAGTATTTGCATCTTGAGTGTTCCCAGAAGTATTAATACTAATATATCCTCCTGAGTGCTGAATCCTGTCAAAAGCTGATCTATCAACAACCAAATCTTTAATTATTGGGAAAGAGGCAGCTCTAAAAGGTTCAATTACTATTGAGTCACCATCCTTAAATTTTCTCATATGAAGCTGACATGTAGTAATACCCTTATCAGGACCATGCGCTCTACCATTTATAAATAACGAACAACTACCACATATTCCTTCTCTACAATCGTGATCAAAAGCAATTGGATCAATATTTTCATAAATTAATTTTTGATTAAGTACATCCATCATTTCCAAAAAAGACATATCTGGAGTAATATCATCAATCTCATATTTGACAAAGTTACCTTTTGACTCTTTATCCTGCTGTCTCCAAATTTTAAGGTTAAGTTTCATATTAATATTTAGCTGGGATATTGTTAGTTATAGTTTTAAGAATAAAATCTCTAAGGTCTTGATTTGATTTTTGTAAATCTTCTCGTCTTAAATACATCATATGTCCACTTTCATAACCTTTGAAGGTGAACCTGTCACTTAGTCTTCCGCTTTTATCTACTTGTTGAATTGTAAATTTTCCTGCTGAAAAAGTTGTTGCTCCATCATAATAACCTGATTGAATTAGAATATTAAGAAATGGATTTTGTGCAATTGCTAGTCTAAAATTTCTTCTTATTGGATAATTTTCTGTATCCCATGGTCTTACTGAAAGCTCTCCCCTAGCATAAGTATTATATTTAACATCAGTCTGAAAATTGAGAATCTCTTTTACGTAAGAATTCATTGCTGGAGTAAAAGAATGATTCCAAGAATCATATTCAGCATTATATTCTGGATATATTCCTGCGTCCTTACTATCTATTCCTTTATATCTAGAATCTAGTCGACCAACAGTATATCCTTCATCTCTTAATAATTCTTTCCAAAAAAAGTATGTTGATATATTTAAATTATTTCTAATTACTTCATCTTCGTTAATCCCAATTAAAGATGATATCTCTTTTGCCAAGGCACTTTTTTCATCATTTTCTAAAGAACCACCTCTAGCGAGTGCAGGAAGCAGTTTATCGTAAGCAAAATCTTCTGAAATATCAATTACATCTAATAATGATTTATTTTGAAGGTTGTCATCCAGTTTTTTGTGGTACCATGCAGTTGCTGTCATATAAGGAAAATCAATAGCCGAGTTTAGGATTCCTCCTCTTTCATCATACCCAATCTCATAATCAGCAGGTGAGACTAGTACCACTCCATTTAAATGCATCCACTGAACTTGTTGAAGTTCATATGCTAGTCCCATAACTCTTGGGCCACCATAACTCTCTCCAATTAAATACTTTGGGGATTTCCATCTTTCCGACCTTGTAACGAAAGTGCTAATCCACTCAGCTAAATATTGGATATCCTGTTTCATTCCAAAGAACTTTTTTGTTGCCTCTTCTTTGGTCATATCCTTTAAAATTCTAGAAAAACCAACATTGATTGGGTTTACAAATACAATATCTGCTACATCCAATATTGAATATGGATTTGACTTATAGCCATAAGGTTGAATTGGATAACCTTCATCATCTATGATCAAGTTATAGGGTCCAGTGTAACCAAGATGCATCCATATTGAAGCAGATCCTGGGCCTCCATTAAATGAGAATGCAATTGGCCTATTAGAGTTATCATCTATATCTGTTCTTTTATAATAAGTATAATAAAGAGACGCTATCACGTTTCCTTTAGAGTCCCAAACAGGTTGAGTCCCTGCTTCAGCAGAATAGGATACTTTTTTACCAAGAATATTAGTTGAATGGTTTGTTATAACCTTTGTGTCAGATGGAATCTGTCTATTTGAAAAGTTATTCTGTGAATAACAGAAAGAAATTGACAAAAGAAATATTAGAAGTAATTTTTTCATACGATTGATTATTTGTAAGATCTAGTTTTAACCTCTATTTCTTCATATTTAAGATCTTCTTTATGGAGTTTTGCATCTGATGGTTCTCCAACATATTCCCATGCTGAGACAAATTTGAAATTCTTATCATCTCTGATAGCTTCTCCATCTTTAGTTTGATACTCTTCTCTAAAATGACCTCCACATGATTCGTTTCTTTCTAATGCATCTTTTGCAAATAACTCACCCAACTCGAGGAAATCTGCAACTCTAACTGCTTTAGCAAGCTCCTCATTAAATTCAGCAACCTTACCAGTTACATTAACATTTTTATAGAAATCCTTTCTTAATTTTTTAATTTCATTAATTGCATCAACTAAATCATTTTGATTTCTTGACATACCACATTTATTCCACATAATCTTTCCCAATTTTTTGTGATAATAATCAACTGAGTTTTTTCCTTTATTAGATATTAGCTTTTGAAGCAAGTCTTGAACTCCTTTTTCACTTTCTTCAAATTCTTTACTATCAGTACTGATTTTACCTGTACTAATATCATCAGATAAATAATCTCCAATCGTATACGGAAGAACAAAATACCCATCCGCCAATCCCTGCATTAAAGCAGAAGCACCTAGCCTATTTGCTCCGTGATCTGAAAAGTTAGCTTCGCCAATAGCAAAACATCCAGGAATTGAAGTCATTAAGTTATAGTCTACCCAGACTCCACCCATTGTATAATGAACAGCTGGATAAATTTTCATTGGCATAACATATGGATCTTCATCTACTATTTTCTCATACATCTGGAAAAGATTCCCATATTTTTGTTTTATAATTTCTCTACCTAATTTTTTTACTATCTCAATATTGTTCTCATCTTGACCATTAATTAATGCTTTCTCCTTGCCATATCTAATAATTGCATGAGAAAAGTCTAAGTATACAGCCTCTCCGGTTTTATTAACTCCAAACCCATTATCACATCTTTCCTTAGCAGCTCTTGAAGCAATATCCCTTGGGACAAGATTTCCAAATGCAGGGTATCGTCTTTCCAAATAATAATCTCTATCTTCTTCTTTTATATCAAGTGGGGATAGCTTACCCTCCTGAACTAGTTTAGCATCGGTTAAATCTTTTGGCACCCATATTCTTCCATCATTTCTTAATGATTCAGACATTAAAGTTAATTTTGACTGATAATCTCCTGATACTGGAATACAAGTTGGATGAATTTGAGTAAAACAAGGATTAGCAAAGTAGGCTCCTTTTTTATGAATCTTCCATGATGCAGTCACATTACTCCCCATAGCATTTGTTGATAGATAAAAAATATTTCCATATCCACCAGAAGCTATTACAACTGCATGAGCTGAGAATCTTTCAAGTTCTCCAGTAACATGATTCCTAGCAATTATACCTCTTGCCTTGCCATCTATTTTAACAAGATCCATCATCTCATGTCTGCTGAACATCTCTATTTTACCACGAGCAATTTGTCTGTTCATTGCTGAATAAGCACCTAAAAGTAATTGTTGCCCTGTTTGTCCTTTAGCATAGAATGTTCTTGAGACTTGAACTCCACCAAAAGAACGATTATCGAGAAGTCCTCCATAATCTCTTGCAAAGGGTACTCCTTGAGCAACACATTGATCAATTATATTACCGGATACTTCAGCTAATCTATACACATTTGCCTCTCTTGACCTGTAATCTCCTCCTTTGATAGTATCATAAAAAAGTCTATAGTCTGAATCTCCATCACCTTGATAGTTTTTAGAGGCGTTTATACCTCCTTGAGCAGCAATTGAGTGAGCTCTCCTAGGAGAATCCTGAAAACAAAAAGCTTTAACATTATAACCTAACTCAGCTAAAGTTGCAGAGGCAGATGCACCAGCTAAACCTGTACCAACTACAATTATATCAATATTTCTTTTGTTTGATGGGCTAACTAAATCAATACTTCCTTTGTGTGACTCCCATTTTGAAGAAAGAGGTCCATTAGGAACTTTTGAATTTATAGCAGGTTTTGTATTAATTTTTTTAATCTCATTATCAACAAGCTTAGTAATCTCAAATTCAGATTTTAATTTTTCAGGAGACAAGGGTTCTCTTTTTGCTTTAAAAGAACTTATAATAGTCTCAAGCTGTAATTTTATTGCTTTTATCTTTCTGTTTTTTAAACCAGCTTGTTTATCAGTTGATTTTACTTTCTTTTTATCAAAGCACCAGTTTTTATTGTTAACCTTTAAACTGCAAAAGACCTTAGTTCTTTTATTATTGATATGGTATATAAAAAATGGTGAGACATGGTCATCTTTGCCATCTTTATACTTTATGTGCTTTTCTGTAAGATATAATCCCATAATACAAATATATAACTTTTAATTTAGTTGTACCCCATTTTGTGCCCCATTAGTTTAATGCGTTAGATTGTGAAAAACTGCAATAAAAATGAAACCAAAAGGAATAAGAATTGAAAAAATAAATGTAAAAGATTTAATAGGTTTATAATATTTAGAATCAACACCAATAGTTTTAAATGATGAGCTAAAACCATGCAAAAGATGAAGAGCTAAAAAGATAAATGAGACGGAATAAATTGAAGTTCTAATTGGACTCTCAAATTTGTGAATTAACTCTTCATAGTATCTATTTGGATCTTCCGGGAGGAACTCAATATATTTATAATTCATCTCTGGAACCCAAAAATCATAAAAATGAAGTATTAAGAATAGAAGTACTACACCACCACTAAATATCATATTTCTGGAGATCCAGGGAGCATTATCTACACCTGCATATCTTGAATAATTAGCACCTCTAGATTTTCTATTTATAATTTCTAAATAAAAACCCATTACAAAATGAAAAATGACACCAAATATCAATATTGGTTGTAGGATAAATTGAACAATTGGGTTATTTCCCATAAAATGGGATAAGAAATTAAATATTTCTTCACTAAAAACTGAAGTAATATTAATTAGAAAATGTTGAGTTAAAAAAACTACAAGAAAGATACCTGATAAGGCCATTAAAAGTTTCTTTCCAATAGAAGATTTAAATATAGAAATCAACGACATAATAATTTTTCAACTTATAAAAATAAATCATAAAAGTTGAAATAACTATTTTATTTTAAATTGATTTTCTATTGTGGTATTATCGGTTTTTATAGAGATAGAGTAAACACCTTTCTGTAAATAATGTTTTCCATTTTGAGATCTATCTTTTAAATCAATATCTGCATCACCTAATATTGTCAAATTATAATCAAAAAAATTATATCCCTTATCAAGTGCAATTGATTTTGAAAACAAAATATCTTTCTCATTGTTAATAATATCAAAAGAAGCGTTATGTCTTGATTTAGAGAAAATTGAAAACTTTAAACTTGGTGTATAATAATTTTTATCTGTACTCCTTTTTGTACCCCATCTTTCAGAAAACCTAACATCTTTAACATCAAAAATCTTAATATCTGATTGCTGATTATCAATATCATGGTTCTGAATTAAAGCTATGTCAGCTAGATATATTGATCTACCGTGTGTTCCAACTAATAGATGCTGCTTTTCTTCTTGTATAACTAAATCATGCACAGCTGCAGATGTAAGACCTTTATTAAATGGCTCCCAAGTTTTTCCTTGATCTAATGAAATATATACCCCATGATCATTTCCAACGTATAAAATATCTTCATTAACGTTATCTTCTATGACAACATTAATAGGTGAATCTGGTAGATTAGAACTTATAGATTCCCATGTCTTACCATAATTCTTACTTTGAAATAGATAAGGTGAAAAGTTGTCCCATCTGTAACCATCAAGAGATAAATAAACAACTTTTTCATCATGATTTGAAGCATAAACATTACTTACCCAAAGTTCCTTTGGAAGATTCCCTGAGATATTCTTCCATGTTTTTCCACTATTTTTTGATACATACACAAAACCGTCATCACTTCCTGTATATAGGACTCCCTCTTTAACTGGTGATTCAGAAATTGTTGTAATCGTTCCATAAGGAACATTCCCCTTTTTACCACCACTAGTTAAATCTTCTGAAATAGTCTCCCAGTCATCTCCTTGGTTAGAGGATTTATGTAAAAAGTTTGATCCAAGGTATAAAACATCCTGATTATGAGGTGATAGAAGAATAGGAGTCTGCCAATTAAATCTGAATGGAGAGTTACCAAGCTCATGAATTGGTTTAATAGATTTTCTTCTTCCGGTGTCTAAATCTAAACGAGCGTAAAAACCAAACTGAGATCCCGTAAAAACAATGTTTGGGTTTCTATTATCAATTTGAACTTCCATTCCATCTCCACCAAGAATGCCCTTCCATGGATATTGACCTGTCATGTTCCATCTTTTATTCTCTAAAGAATTATGTGGTCCCATCCAGACTCCATTATCTTGAAGTCCACCATAAACATTATATGGTGTTTGATTATCTACATTAATTGCATAAAACTGTCCGACTTCAGTAGAATTATTTTTTATCCAGTTTTTTCCATCATCGTAAGTTATATTTACTCCTCCATCATTTCCATTTATAAGGTGTCCGGGTTTATCAGGATTTATCCATAAATCATGATGATCAGCATGAACATTCTCCTTTCCAATTCTATAAAAAGTTTTTCCACCATCATCAGATGTCAAAATTGGAACACCATAAGTATATATCTTTTTACTATTACTTGGATCTACATGGATTTTTCCAAAATAATATCCATAAGTATTGTACACTCCATCTAAAAAAGAGTCATGTGTTTTGGTCCAAGTTTTTCCACCATTTTCACTTTTATAAACCTCTGCTCCAATTATTGGAGTATCAAATAATTCAGAGTTTGCATTTACTAAATATCTATATAGATCATCAGGTTTGAGTTTTCCATCATTAATGTCTTTTTTAATTGCATCAGGTTTATACTTAGACGGAAACCTATTAGATCTTAAAAAAGCTCTAAGGTCATTAATACTTATATTATTAAAGTTTTCAACTGTCATACCTATGAAGGACTCTTTTGCTAAACCTTGATCAGCTTTTTTCTCGGTGGATTCTCTGAAATTTTGATTGTCGACTACTCCGTAAACTATGTCTTTATCAAAAACTGCTATTCCAATCCTTCCTATTCCTGCTCCTGTTGGAAAACCTGAATCATCATTAGATATCAAACTCCAATTATCTCCTCCATCAATACTTTTATATATTCCTGAGCTATTCCCATCCTCGTCGAAGTTCCAAGCCTTTCTATCTTTTTCCCAAGATGTTGCATACATTATATTAAAATCTCCTGGTGTTTCAGACATATCAATAATTCCACTAACATCATTTATATATAATGTCCTATTCCAGTTTTTCCCACCATCTTTTGTTACATATACACCTCTATTTATATTCTTTGAATATAAGTGTCCAGTAACTCCAATTACTACATGATTAGAATTTTCAGGATTTATTAAAATTTTTCCAATGTGATGACTGTCATGCAAACCAACATTTTTCCAGTTTGAACCATCAGCATTTGTCTTTAAAATTCCTATCCCAGAATATGAGGATCTTGAAGAATTATTCTCTCCTGTTCCAACCCATAAAATACCATTCCCCCAATCCATTGCAATTTCTCCAATATTTTGAGTTGGCCAATCATCAGATATAGAATTAAATGATGTTCCATTATTATCTGTATACCAAACTCCACCAGAAGCATATGCAACATAGAATTTTGTTGGATCTTGAGGATTGACCTCTAGCGCAACAACTCTTCCACTCATTATTGTCGGGCCTATATTTCTAAATTCAATGTTTTTGACCCTAGATGATTGTACTAAGACCTCTTTATTTTCATAGGCATTAATAATACTTTCTGCATCCGTTGTATTTGGTTGAGAAAACACTACAAAAGAACTAATTAAACTTAGTGAAATTGATAAAATCTGTCTCATATTATTTAATTTTACCTTTAATTTAAAAACATTAAATTAAATAAGGGTAATTGATAAAGATAAAATGAAATATATTCCACTTAGCAATTCAGTATATAAAAGGAACAGAATTAATTTCATGAGTGAAATGAAGGGGAACTGTTTGGCTGTCTTCAACTCTAATGATATATATCCTGTAAGTGCAGACTCTGAGCTACCTTTTGAACAACATAGAGATATTTTTCATCTTTCTGGTATTGATCAAGAAGAAACTATTCTATTACTGTATCCTCCTTCAAAAGATGATAAAACAAGAGAAATACTTTTTATAAGAAAATCTGACAATCATACTAAAGTGTGGGAAGGTGAGAAATTAAGTAAAAAACAAGCTAATGAACTATCTGGTATTGATAACATATATTATATAGAAGATTTTAAGGCTGTCCTTAGTTCAATTGCTAATAAAGTTGATACTTTTTATATAAATAAAAATGAGCATTATAGAGCAAATTCTCCTGTTGAGACCAGAGAGGATAGATTTATTTCATGGCTTCTAAAAAAATACCCTGCTCACAATGTTGCAAAAAGTAATCCTATACTTCAAAGACAGAGATCAATAAAGCACCATCATGAAATTGATCAAATAAAAAGAGCATGTGAAATAACAAGGAAGGGGTTTAATAGAGTTTTAAAATTTATCAAACCAAATATTTGGGAATATGAAATTGAAGCAGAATTCATCCATGAATTTATTAATAACTCATCGAAAGGTTTTGCATATTCTCCAATCATTGCTAGTGGTAATGACAATAATGTACTTCACTATATAAAAAATAACAAGCAATGTAAAAGCGGGGAATTAATATTAATGGATGTTGGAGCAGAATATGGAAATTATTCTAGTGATATGACCCGAACTGTTCCTGTATCAGGAAAGTTCTCAAAAAGACAAAAGGAAATATACAATGCTGTTTTAAGAGTCAAGAATGAAGCAACTAAATTGTTAACTGTCGGCAACAATTGGAAGTTATTTCATGATCAAGTAGGAGAAATTATGACTAAGGAGTTACTTGATGTTGGACTCATTGATAAAAATGATATAAAAAATCAGACTAAGAAGAACCCTGCTTATAAAAAATATTTTATGCATGGCACTTCACATCATTTAGGTCTTGACACTCATGATTATGGACTACTTGAAGATCCATTTCAAGAAAATATGGTATTTACAGTTGAACCTGGAATCTATATTCCAGAAGAAGGTTTTGGAGTAAGACTTGAAGATGATGTAGTAATTCAGAAAAAGGGAGAACCCATTAATTTAATGGAAGATATTCCAATAGAGCCAGATCATATTGAAGAAATAATGAATTAGTTTGATTCTTCTTTTTTTAAAATTTTTATATCATTTATTAAATCTTCCATTACATCACTATCAGTTCCATCATAAAAACCTCTGATTCTTCTTTTAGAATCTACTAATACAAAATTTTCAGTGTGAATCATGTCATATTGACTAGGGCTTTCAATATCTTCTGCAACTAGATATGACTTTCTTGCTAAATTATAAATCTGTTTTTTATCTCCTGTAACCATATTCCATTTGGTATCTAGCACTCCTTTTTCTTGAGAATATTTTTTTAAGACAGAAACTGAATCAATTTCTGGAGTAACAGTATGAGACAAAAGCAAAACATCATCATCATTAATAAACTCATCTTGAAGAACGATCATATTTTCTTTCATAATTGGACAAATACCAGGGCATGTTGTGAAGAAAAAGTCTGCTATATATATTTTTCCATCATAGATTTCATTAGTAACTATTTCATTATTCTGATTTACTAGTGAAAAGTCATCAATTTTATGAAATCTTTTTATATGCTGAATTGTACTATCAACTAACTGAAACTTTACCATACTAGGTTGATATATAGGTAATTTTTTTTCAGGAGTTAATACACTGTAAAACATAAATACGGCCGACAATGATATTATAAGCATTATAGAAGCAAAAAGACCGTACTTTTTTAACATATTTTTTTTATTTGGGGATAACAAAGATAATCCAAGGAATTAAAAAAATATTAAATTTGCAGTTCAAAAATTAAAATATGTTTTCACCAGAATTTTTTATTAAAGCAACTCAACTATTATTATCATTATCGATTTTAATTGCACTGCATGAGCTTGGTCACTTTATACCTGCCAGAATATTTGGATGTAGAGTTGAAAAGTTTTACCTATTCTTTGATATAAAGTACTCTTTATTTAAAAAGAAAATTGGTGATACAGTATATGGAATTGGCTGGTTACCACTTGGAGGTTATGTAAAGATCTCAGGTATGATTGATGAAAGTTTTGATAAAGAACAAATGGAAAAGCCACCTCAACCATGGGAGTTTAGATCAAAGCCTGCATGGCAAAGACTTATTATTATGCTTGGTGGGGTAACTGTTAATTTACTTCTTGGATTTTTTATCTATATGATGGTCCTTTTTGTATGGGGGAAAGAAACCCTTCCTCAAGAAAACATACCTCTTGGCTTAGAGCCTTCTGCCTTTATTCAAGAAATAGGTTTTGATAAAGGTGACAAAATAATTGATGTAGATGGTAAAGAGTTAGAAAACGTATTAGAAATAAACAGGATATTACTTTTAAGACCCGTTGATAAAGTAAAAGTTGAAAAAATTGATGGGTCTATCTCTGAGATTAAAATCCCAGAAAATATTGGTAATGATATATTCCAAAGTGGACAGATGAGAAGTTTTGACCCCTTATTTAGTGCTACTATAGACTCTGTTTATAATGACTCTCCCGCATTATATGCTGGTATGCAATCTGGAGATGTTATTGTTTCAGTAAATGGACAGAGTATATATGATTGGGGAGATTTTTCAAATTGGATAGATAATAACCCTGATGATATTATAGATGTTGAAGTTGAAAGAGGCAGCTCTACTTATAAATTAAATATTGATAGAAACGATGATGGTACAATTGGAGTTTTGTTAAGAAGTGATCAAATTAAAACTACAAATAAAAAACTTGGTTTATCTGAAAGTATTGTTCAAGGGTTTAATTACGGATATTGGATGCTTTATGAGTACGTTGCTGGATTTTCATTTGTTTTCACAAAAAAAGGAGCATCACAACTTGGTGGTTTTGGAACTATTGGTAATATTTTTCCTGCAAAGTGGGATTGGAAAGGCTTTTGGTTATCAACTGCTCTAATTTCTATTATTCTAGCTTTTATGAATGTATTACCAATTCCTGCTTTAGATGGTGGGCATGTAATGTTTCTTTTATACGAAATAGTCTCCGGAAGAAAGCCTAGCGATAAATTTATGGAAGTTTCTACTATGATAGGATTCTTTATTTTAATTGCAATTGTTCTTTACGCAAATGGAAATGATATTGTTAGGGCTTTTGCTAACTAAAAAAGGCTAGATTAAAAATCTAGCCTTCTTCAGATTAAATTGATTTATGATATTTTAGAAATTATATTTTAATCCTATAGAAATATTTCTTCCAAGTCCAGCTATTCCAGATTCTTTTAATCTAGATAAGTGATCATAATATTCAGTATCAAATACATTATCTACACTCCAGAAAATATTTAAATCATTATCTAAGAAAGATGTCATCCAATTTCCAGAAAGATTCAAGAGTGAATATCCATCAGTTTCTTCTTCAAACTGAGAAATTCTACCTTGTTTTGCCTTAGCTACAAAGTCAATTTCAAGAGAGTAATTCTCTGAAAAGTCTAAGTTAAAGACTTGCTTAAATGTTAATGGAGCTATGAATGGAAGTGGATCACCATCAGCTGATTCCCCACGAATATACTCAAGAGAAGTGTTAGAGGTTAACCATTCAATTCCTGTTTGTTTTGAGTAATTTATCTCAGAACCATATAATGTTGCATCTTGTTGCATAAAATTATATAATTTATATCCAGATACCATCTCGTTAGAGGGAGCCACATAGATGTAGTTAGATATATCATTAAGGAATATATCAAATGTAAGAGATGAGCTATCACTCTTTAAGTCGAGAGATATTTCGCTTTGGAAGCTTGTCTCAGCCTCTAGATTAGGATTACCTTTTTCATATCTAAAGGTACCATGATGAACACCGTCAGCAAATAGCTCAATTAGGTTTGGCGCTCTATATCCTGAACCCAGGTTTAGTCTTAAAGATGAGTTTTCAAAATTTCTCTTTAATCCAATTGAACCATTGAAATTTGAAAAATCAGCAGCTCCCTTTTCAGATGTTATAGATCTTGAGTCATATCTAACACCAATTAAGGCTGAACCATTTTGCATTGTAATCTGTCCTAACCCATATAATCCAAAATCATTCATATCTGCATCTGGAATTAATTCTTCGTGACCAAAGTTTTTATTCTCTTGTGAGAGTATGTTAGTACCTAATATCAGATTAAAGCTATCAGACTGAGGCATAGTTAAACCAACATCAATTGTGTTAGTTGTTAATTCCATATCAAGTTCTGCTCCACTTCCTCCGTGACCATGATCATCGTGATCATCGTGGCCCTCATGATCATCGTGATCATCGTGTCCTTCTTCTTCACCATGACCGCCAAACTCTTTTCTTTCGTTAAATTGTCTACCTAGTGTTATCTCAAGATCATGATTGTTTCCAAGATCAAAATTATTCTTCCAAGTTAACATAGTATGGGACAACTCCTGATAATGGCCTTCGTGATCATCATGGCCTTCGTGATCGTCATGGCCTTCGTGATCATCATGACCTTCGTGATCATCATGATCTTCTTCCCCTTCAGGAATTCCTAATTCAGAAATATTTACTGAAAGTCTAAGATCAGATGAAAATTTTTCGGATTGATACTTTAACCCTGCTTGAACATCATATTCCTTTAACCAAGTATTTTCAACTTCTCCATCAGGTGTTGAGAAGTTTTGATTGTCAGTCATATTACCTCTCAATACGTAAGAAAAGTCTCCTGAACTTCCCTTTAATCCCAAGTTATTTGTAATACCGCTATAATTGGAGTTATAAATTCCCATATAGTCAACAGAGAAATCACTTGAGTACCTTTCTGGTTCTATATATAATACTCCACCCATGGCATCACTTCCATAAAGAACATATGCTGGACCTTTGATTAACTCAACAGAGCTAATACCTGAAGTTGAAACACCTACTCCGTGCTCATCTCCCCATTGATGATTCTCTAACCTTACTCCTTG
>CACJMJ010000020.1 GCA_902594485.1 uncultured Bacteroidota bacterium | reverse complement strand
TCAGCGCAAAAATAAACATATATGACAGACTTTTTAAAGTGGAGGAGCCAGGAAAAAACTCAACAATTGAAAATGAAATCAATGAAAATTCATTAATAACAAAAGAAGCTTTGGTTGAACCTTATTTGTCTAGAGCAAAGGAAGGACAGCAATATCAATTTCAAAGACTGGGATATTTTGTTAAAACAGACAATAAAAAAACCCTAGAGTTTAACAAAACTGTAGGGTTAAGAGATGGGTGGAAAAAATAACCTTTATTCACCTTCAAATTCACCGAACTCAGGTGTTTCAGGTTCTTCAGGCCTTTTAACTTCAGTCTTCATTGTTCCTGCATCAGAGCTTTTCTGATTTTCTTTCTGCATAGCCTCTCCAATTTTGCTACTTGCTGTAAATGCAGCAACCATATCGTTTAACATAGTGCTTCCAGCTTGAGGTGAGTTTGGAAGAAGGATCAAGTTTGAGTTTGTTTCTCCACCAATAGACTGTAGGGTGTCATAGTGTTGGGTAACAACAATAAGCGCAGAAGCTTCCTGTGAATTAATACCTACCGACCCAAGCGTTCCAACAGAGTCTTCAATACCTTTTGCAATCTCTCTTCTTTGATCGGCTATACCCTGTCCTTGAAGTCTTTTGCTTTCAGCTTCAGCTTTTGCTTTTTCAACAATTAAAATTCTTGCAGCATCTCCCTCGTATTGAGCAGCTGTCTTTTCTCTGTCTGCGGCATTAATTCTATTCATTGCTCTTTTTACCTCTGCGTCTGGTTCAATATCAGTTACAAGCGCTTTAACTATAAAGTACCCATACTCCTCCATTGCAGCCCCAAGGGATTGTTTTACCGCTACAGCAATATCATCTTGTTTAGAAAAAACATCATCTAGTTTCATTTTAGGTACCTGAGAACGAATAAGGTCAAAAACGTAGGATGTTATTTGATCTTGTGGAAAATCTAGTTTATAGAATGCGTCAAAAACTTTCGATTCCACAACTCTGTATTGTACGGAAACTTTAAGTTTTACAAAAACATCATCACTGGTTTTGGTCTCTACAACCACGTCAAGTTGCAGAACTTTTAAGCTTAATCTTCCAGCGATTCTATCAACCAAAGGAATCTTAACTTGAAAACCAGGACCTCTAACGGATTGAAATTTACCAAACCTTTCAACAATCGCAGCCGATTGCTGTTTGACGATAAATACCGTAGAGATAATGATAAAAAAAACTAATAATATAATTAAGGGTGTTGTAAATAGGCTCATGTGTTAAATTTTATTTGTTAAACTTTCAATTCTGTGGAGTGTTTCTTCAGGACCAATAATATCTATAATTTTAAATAAATCCGGACCTGACAAACTCCCAACTATACAAAGACGCAAAGTCTTCATAATATTTCCAAAAGAAATTTGGTTTTCAGACCCAAAAGTCATCAAGCTTTCTTTTAACAACAAGGGCTCTGAAATTAACTCCTCTTTTAATTTACAAAAATTTAGAACATTATATATAGTGTTTCTTGTAATTTTCTCTATTGCCCCTTGGTCGTAAACTTTTGGTTGGCTAACAAAAACAAATACTTCCTTTTCAACATCAAACAAAGTATTAAGTCTTTCTTTAATCAAATCAACAATTTGTTCACAGACATCATTACTGTATTTTTTTTCTAATAAAAGATTGGCCTGCTCGCTTAATGAGAGAATTTTTTTTGATGAAAAGTCTCGAAGGTGAAGATGATTAATCCACACAGCTTTTTTTATATCAAATCGTGCACCTGATTTGTTTATGTCTTTACTTTCAAAACTATTGACAAGCTCATCAAGAGAATACTTCTCGTTCTCGTCTTTTCCTTTCCACCCTAATAAAGCTAGATAGTTTAATATTCCCTCAGGGGTATATCCTGACTCTTTAAAACCTTTAGACTCTTCCCACTGAACTGCAAAAACAGGGTGGCCTTGATCTTCAGCATCTCTTTTCGACAGTTTCCCTTGACCCGTGCTTTTTAAAATTAGGGGGAGGTGATAAAATTTAGGAGGAGACCAACCAAAATGATTATATAGAGTTAAATGTGATGGAAGCGAAGACAACCATTCCTCACCCCGAACAACAGAGGTAATTTTCATGTCATGATCATCTACAACATTAGCAAAATGATATGTTGGCATACCATCAGACTTCATAATTATTTTGTCTTCTATCTCATTGGAATTAAAACTTAAAGATCCTCTAATCTCGTCATTAACAGTGATTGATTCTTTTTCAGGAATAACCATTCTTATAACATAACCCCCTCTATCAACCCTGCTCTTAACCTCCCCTTCTGAAACTGTAAAAGAGTTAATCATATTCTTTCTTGTCTCATAATTATATTTAAACTCACCGTTTGACTCCTTTCTTGCATCTTCAAGCTCAGTAGAAGAATCAAAGGCATAATAAGCTAAACCTTTTTTTAAAAGCTCTTCAACCCTTTTTTTATATAGACTTTTTCTGCTGCTTTGTTTTATTGGCCCTTCATCAAACTTTAGACCAAGCCATTTTAAAGAATCTTTTATATGATCTTCGGCGCCTACAACAGTTCTTTTGGAGTCTGTGTCTTCAATCCTGAGAATAAAGTCGCCACCATTTTTTTTAGCAATTAAATAATTAAACAGAGCTGTTCTTACTCCTCCAATATGAAGAGGACCAGTCGGACTTGGTGCAAATCTTGCTCTTTCCTTCATTCTTCAAATATAACACCATATTATTCCTTATTGAAATTATCCTTAATAATTGATTTATATTTGTTGAAATATGCAAAAGATTAAGTTTATTGGATATTCAAACGACCTAATTCGAAATAAGATTATAGAGGAAACTATTGTTTCTTTTGTAAATAAAAGTGGTTTTAAAATAGAAAAGTTGGAATATAATTTTGTTGATTTAAAAGCAATGAGATCTTTGAATTTAGACTATCTTAATCATGACAATCATACGGACATTCTTACGTTCGATTACTCTGAAGGAAAAAATCTTATTGCGGAAGTTTATATCTCTCTACCAATGATGAGAGAGAATTCTAAAAAATACAACCAAAGTGTTGATAATGAATGTGTTAGGCTTGTTTCTCATGGTCTTTTTCACTGTCTCGGATATAAAGACAAGACTCCTGACGAAAAGGCTGCTATGAGAAAAAAGGAAGAAGAGTTTATATTTGCTGTTTCACGTGAAACGAATCAAGATGTTTGAATCTAAATATGATGTTATTGTTGTTGGGGGTGGTCATGCTGGGGCAGAGGCTGCCGCTGCCGCTGCAAACTTAGGTGCCAAAACACTTCTGGTAACAATGAATCTGCAAACGATTGGGCAAATGTCATGTAATCCAGCAATGGGAGGCATTGCAAAAGGTCAAATTGTTAGAGAAATAGATGCTCTAGGTGGATATAGTGGGATGGTTTCAGACTTAACAGCTATACAGTTTAAAATGCTGAATAAATCTAAAGGACCAGCAATGTGGAGCCCAAGGGTTCAGTCGGATAGAGCTAAATTTGCTCTCAAGTGGCGTGAGATGTTAGAGAACACCCCAAACCTTGATTTTTATCAGGATATGGTTGTTGGTTTAATTGTAGAAAAAAACACAATAAAAGGTGTGGTTACAGGCTTAGGCAACAAAATACACTCTCACTCTGTTATTTTAACAAACGGAACATTTTTAAATGGATTAATACATGTTGGAGAAAAAAACTTTGGAGGAGGAAGGGTTGGAGAAAAATCTTCTGTAGGTATTACAGCTGACCTTGAGTCTTATGGTTTTAAATCTGGTAGAATGAAAACAGGTACTCCACCAAGAGTAGATGGAAGATCATTAGACTACAGTGTTATGGAGGAGCAACCAGGAGATAAAAATCCAGCCAAGTTTAGTTACCTTGAAAGCATCCAACCCCTTAAACATCAAATAAGCTGTCATATAACTTACACAAATAAAGAGGTTCATGATATTATGTCTGAATCTTTTGATCGATCCCCCATGTTTAACGGCAGCATAAGCAGTACTGGCCCTAGGTATTGCCCTTCAATAGAGGATAAAATAAATAGGTTTGCAGAAAAGGATAGACATCAAATATTTGTTGAGCCAGAGGGAGAAAACACAGTTGAAGTATATGTCAATGGTTTTTCAACCTCAATGCCAGAAGATGTTCAATATGCAGCTATCAAAAAAATTAAAGGTTTTGAAAATGTTAAGTTTTTTAGACCGGGATATGCTATAGAGTATGACTATTTTCCGCCAACTCAATTAACTCTCACTCTAGAAACCAAGCTGATAAAAAATTTATTTTTTGCTGGACAGATTAATGGTACAACTGGTTACGAAGAAGCTGCAGCTCAAGGTTTAATGGCAGGGATTAATGCTGTTTCGAAAGTGTTTGAAAAAGAGCCTTTAATATTAACAAGAAGCGAAGCTTATATTGGTGTTTTGATTGACGATTTAATTACAAAAGGCACAGAGGAGCCATATAGAATGTTTACTTCCCGAGCAGAATACAGAACTTTGCTTAGGCAAGACAATGCGGATATTCGATTGACGGAGAAATCATTCAAGATTGGCTTAGCAAAGAAAGAAAGATATGATCGCGTTAAACAGAAACAAGAAGAGGTAGAGGGCTTTGTAAAGTTTTTTAATGAAACAAGTTTCGAGTTAGACGAAGTTAATAAAGTTTTAAAATCAGTAAACTATGAGCCTGTTCCGCAGAAAGGAAAAATAGATAAAATATACTCAAGGCCGAATGTTAAACAACAGGATATAAGAAAACTAGCCTCGGTGGAAAACTATATTAAAGCAAATAAGCTAGACAATGAAGTTTTAGACCAGACGGAGATTCAAATAAAATATAAAGGCTACATAGAAAAAGAGAAAGCTAATGCAGACAAACTACAAAGACTAGAAGACATTAAGATTCCAGATAATTTTGATTACGATCCTTTAGCCTCGCTATCACATGAAGCAAAAGAAAAATTAAATAAAATTAGACCATCCACTCTTTCACAAGCATCAAGAATTAGCGGTATTAATCCAAGCGACATTAGTGTTCTGCTTGTTAAGATGGGGAGATAAAAGTTCCACGTGAAACAGTCACTTAAAAAAGATAGAATGTTTTTAAGCACAATAGATTATGTTGCTTCAAACGAGCAATTCAATCTTTTCCTTGATAACAAGACTAATATTGTTTGGACAGATGTAGCAGAAGACCACAACCATAACATATATTATAAAAATGAAAACTATCTTCCTCATAATGAAAAGAAAGGTCTCTTCGCTTTTTTTTATAAGCTCTCACAAAACATAATGTTTTCCTATAAATTAAAAGTTTTAAAAAAAATCTTACAACCATCAAACATAATTTTAGATTATGGATCAGGAGATGGACATTTTGGCGAATTTATGAAAAAACAGGAGATAAATGTTCAAATGTATGATCCAATAGTAAATAAATCAAAAAACTCACAAGTATTTGATAATCAGTATGATATGATTATGATGTGGCATGTTTTAGAGCATATTCCAGATATTAATAAGACCATAATAGCATTAGAAAAAAAATTAAAACATAACGGCGCTCTTGTTGTGGCAGTTCCAAATAGAGATAGTTTTGATTCAAAAGCATATAGAAAACATTGGGCTGCTTGGGATGTGCCAAGACATTTATACCATTTTAATCATAATTCTTTAGAAAATCTTATGAAAGAAAAAGGGTTTAAGTTAATCTCTAAGCACCCTTTGTGGCTAGATTCTTATTATGTATCATACCTATCCTCGAAATATAAAAAGTCTTTTTTTCCATGGATTAATGCATTAGCGATTGGTTCTCTCTCAAACATATTAGCACTTTTTACATCTAAATACTCTTCCTCGTTCTATATCTTCAGAAGAGCTTAATCCTCGGGAGTATTAATAAGCTTTGTCATTTTAATTGCGAACGACGTGAAAACAATTTTAGAATTAACGTTTCGGGAAATCGAGTAATGTGAATCCTCAATTAAGTCAATTATTTCAATTAAATTTTTACTGTGAACGAATGGAGAAAGCTTACCTATTTTAAAATCTGAATTTGAGACAAAAGAAGTTAAGTTTTCAGATCTATAGCTTACAAGCATAGCCTCCCTGATAAGAAAGGAACAAAAACCTAGAAATTCTTTTTGTTGTTCTCTAGAATTCGAAGCAATTTTCTCAGACCATTTGGTAAGATCTAAAACAGCTTTTTTACTTTTTTTTGCAAGAAAGGCAAACCTTAAACAATCAATAAAGTTTTGTTCATGAGAGATAGAGGATGAGTCTTCATCTATATAGTTTAATGCCCTAGAAACACTTCCTCTTGAGGACTTTACAATTAAATCATAGTCAATATCACTAACTAAACTCTCTAAAAACCGTTTGTGTTCTTCATGGTCAACAGGACCAAGGTTTGAAATTTGACATCTTGATATTATTGTAGGCAAAAGATCTTGTACACTATTAGTTATTAAAATAAAATATGTGTTAATAGGCGGTTCTTCTAATATTTTTAAAAGTTTATTAGAGGTTTGAGGCATCATTGTTTCAGATCCCCAAAAAATAAAGACTTTATTTCCTCCTAGAAATGATTTAAGAACTGCTTTCTTTTGAATTTTGTCAATCTCAGGGACCTTTATAGATCCTTGGGAAGTTGTGTTCCCAATAAAAGTTGACCACTTTTGAAAATCAGAGAAAGGAAACTGTTTCACAAAAGATATCCACTCACCATAAAGGGTTTCAGTATCCTTAACAGATGCAAAAGTTGGAAACGAAAAATGTAAATCAGGATGATCTAAGACGTCTCCGCTAAAAGAGTTTTTTTGATTTAGCAGCTCTCTTGCAATTTCAATAGCAAAATTCAAACCACCATACCCATCTTTATCTACAAGTATTTTTGATTGAGGAAAATTTTTTTTTTGAATTGAATCATAGATCCTTTCTTTAATATGTCCTTGACCTAAAATTCTATCTAAATTCATACCCAAATATATATCATATTATATCTTTGTCGACAAAATAATATTAACATGTCCGATCTAGAAAAACAAGACTTAAAAAACAAAAAAGTAATTGTAAGAGTTGATTTAAATGTCCCTTTAGATGATAATGACAATGTAACTGACACAACGAGAATTATTGCATGTAAAGAGACAGTTGATTTAATTCTAGAAAAAGGAGGAACATGTATTCTAATATCTCATCTTGGAAGGCCAAAAGGAAAAGAAAATAAATTTTCTCTAAAAAAAATTGTAGACACAGTTTCTTCGGTATTAAACCAGCAAGTATTTTTCTATGAAGACTGTATAGGCCTTGGCGCACAGGAAGCGATATCTGAATTAGATCAAGGCAGTATTATTCTTATGGAAAATCTTCGTTTTTATGAGGAGGAAACGCAAGGAGACAGAGTATTTGCCGAAAACCTTTCAAAATTAGGAGATATATATGTAAATGACGCTTTTGGAACTTGTCATAGAGAACATGCATCAACAGCGGTAATTGCTGAATATTTTGAGAATAAAAAATTTGCAGGTAAGCTTCTTCAAAAAGAACTTGAGGCAATAAATCAAATTGCTAATAATGGCAAAAAACCTGTTCTTGCAATTTTGGGAGGGGCCAAAGTTTCAAGTAAACTCAGCATTCTATATAATCTGATTAAGAATGTAGATAAAATAATAATTGGAGGAGGAATGGCATACACTTTTATTAAGGCAAAAGGAGGACAAATTGGGAACTCTCTGGTAGAAAATGACTTAATTACCAATGCACAAGAAATTTTAAGTTTAGCACAAAGCTTAGATAAAAAAATAATTTTGCCTGTAGATACAAAAGCTTCAAAAGATTTTGACAATAACGATCAAATCTCAACCTATAATTCAAAAGAGATAGAAGATGGATGGATGGGGTTAGATATTGGAGAAAAGTCTATGGAAATGTTTAATAAAGAAATTCAAACAAGCAATACAATTTTTTGGAATGGACCTATGGGAGTTTTTGAAAAGGATTTGTTTTCTGAGGGAACAAGATCAATATGTAACTCTCTTAGAGAAGCAAATGAAAAGGGAATTAATATAATAGTTGGAGGAGGTGACTCAATAGCAGCATTAAAAAAGCTTGGAAAAGAGGAGTGGGTTGGCTATATTTCAACAGGAGGAGGAGCTCTTTTAGAAAGTTTAGAGGGAAAGACTCTACCAGGCGTAAAGGCTTTGATGCAATGAACATAAAAAACAACTTATTAATTATATTATCCTGGATGCTTTTCATTTCATGTCAATCAGACAGCTCCAAAGCATACGTTCCAGAATCAAATGGTAACATTAATGCGCTAACTATAGTAATGAACAATAGTTTATGGGAAGGAAGTCTCGGAAACAATATCAAGGAATTTTTAACTGAGCCATACGAAGGACTGCCGTTTGATGAACCTAAATATGATTTGTATTATATACAGCCATCAATATTTAAAGGCTTTGCAAGAAGTAGTAGAAATATAATTGTCTTTAGAAAAGACACGTTAGACCAAGGATTTAGATTAATTAAAAATCTTTGGGCAAGACCGCAAATAACAGCCTTAATAACTGGTGAAGACGAGGAGGTGATGAATTTTTATTTTGACGAAAACAAAGATCTTTTACTAAGATCGATTTCTGAAAATGAAAGAATTGAAAAAATTCGTAGAATGAGAAAGTCTCTTAATAATGATCCCCAACTTGAAGATCGTTTTGGAATTAACCTTACTTTTCCAGATGCATACTCTACAGTTAAAGACACAACAAATTTTGTTTGGATTGAAAAACAGGTAGTAAAAGGCCATATGAATATTATTGCTTATACTCTGCCACTTAATATTGATTTAAAAAAGATAGAAGAGAGAATACCTGCAATAAGAGATTCAATTGGACAAATATATGTTCCAGGGAGAGTTCCAGGTTCATATATGATAACTGAAAGAGCATACCTTCCCTATTACTATAAAACAAAAGTTAACAATCTGGATGCTATATTAACAAAGGGTACATGGGAGGTTCAGAATGATTTTATGGCGGGGCCTTATATCAATTATATCATTAAAGACACAATAAATAAAAGAAATATTGTAATTGAGGGTTTTTCGTTTGCACCAACAGAAAGCAAAAGAGACTACATGTTTGAATTAAACACTATTATAACAACAATGAAATTTGCTAAATAGAGTTATTATTCCTTTGAATCTTCGTCTTCTTCCTTAGTGGCTTTTTTAAATTCCTTTATTCCGCTTCCAAGTCCTCTCATGAGTTCAGGAATTTTTCTACCACCAAACAGTAACAGAACAACGATAATTATTAAAATAATTTGAGGTCCACCTATCATATTTGAAAATTTATTGAACTAAGTTCCTAAGACAAATTTACTGAATTATTTTTTGTAATGTGAATTTATTAATCATATAATAACTTATGCTTAACTATACATATATTTGCATTAATGCCAAAAAAGAAAAAACATACTCTACTAGATAAACTTTCTGAGAGGTTTCACATACTCATAGTAAATGAAAAAACACTTGAGAGGAAGAAGCTTCTCTCATCATCATCACTCAACCTTGCTGTATCTTCCTTTATAGCATTTCTATTTGTTCTGTCTGCATCTTTTTTATTAATATACTTCACCCCTCTCAAGGAATACTTTAGAGGGTATACCAGTCTTGAGCTAAGACAAAATGCGGTTGAGAACTCAATGAAACTTGACTCATTGGAAAGCCTTTATATCACTCAAAGTAATTATATTAATTCACTAAAAGATCTATTATCTGGAAATATTTCATTGGAAGAGTTAGACGAAAACTTAATTAGCAATGAAAACGGTTTTAATGAGTTAGAGATTGTAGCTACAAATCAGGAAGACTCTTTGTTAAGAGCGCTAGTTGAAGAGGAAGACAAGTATAATGCATTTGATATCCAAGGAGAAAGATTTACAACTGTCCTTTTTCCACCAGTTAAAGGAGGTCTTTCATCAGCTTTTGATTTAAACAGCAAGCATTATGGCGTAGATATCGTTATGCCCGAGAACTCTCCTGTCCATTCTATTAGCGAAGGAATTGTTGTATTCTCTGAATGGACTTCAGCTACAGGATTTGTAATTATAATTGAACATTTAAATGGCTTAACATCAATTTATAAGCATAATTCTTCTATTGTTAAAAGTCAAGGAGACAGAGTTGGTACAGGAGAAATAATTGCTTTTACTGGAAATACCGGTGAGCTAACAACAGGTCCACACCTTCATTTTGAATTATGGTATCAAGGTGAGCCAGTTGATCCACAAAGCTATATTGAGTTTTAATGAAAACTTTAATAACAATACTTTTTGCTAGACTAGTAAAAAAAAGAAATAATAAATGGATCTCTAATCCACTAAAATCTCAAACTCAAACTTTTAATAAATTATTAAACAAAGCAGAGAACACTCAGTTCGGAATAGATCATGACTTTTCTAGCATAAAAAATTATGAAGATTTTAAAAATCAAGTTCCAATTAGAGATTATGAGGCATTAAAACTATATGTTGATAGAGTTGTTGCAGGAGAAAAAAACATCCTATGGCCAGGACAACCTCTTTATTTTGCTAAAACAAGTGGAACTACATCTGGTGCAAAATATATACCAATAACAAAAGAATCAATTCGAACACATATTAATTCAGCTCGAGACGCACTTTTAAATTATTTTTTAAAGACAAAAAACTATAGCCCAATAAATGGAAAACATATGTTTTTACAAGGCAGCCCTAAACTTGACAAAAAAAACGGTGTCTTTATTGGTAGGCTGTCAGGCATAAGCGCTCATTATATCCCAAAACTCTTTTTAAATAACAGAAAGCCTTCATGGAAAACAAACTGTATTGAGGATTGGGAGAAAAAAGTTGATACTATAATTGAAGAAACAGTTGGAGAAAAAATGACAATTATAGCAGGAATACCATCATGGGTTCAAATGTATTTCGAAAGGATTGTTTCAAATGAAAACAAAAAAATAAAGGAAGTCTTTCCTGACTTGTCGCTTTATGTATACGGAGGTGTAAGCTTTGATCCTTATAAGTCAACATTTGATAAATTATTTGGTAAAAAGGTTGATACATTAGCAACTTTTCCAGCATCAGAAGGTTTTTTCGGGTATCAGGATAATTTTACTAATGATAATACGGACTTATTGTTATTGTTGAATAATGATATATTTTATGAATTCATTAAAGCTGAGGATTTCTTAAAAGGGGAATGTGAAAGAATTACACTTAAAGACGTAAAAGTTAATGTCAATTACCTATTAATTATATCTACCTCAGCAGGTCTGTGGGGATATAATATTGGAGATACTGTAAAGTTCACCTCAACTAAACCTTATAGAATAATTGTATCAGGGAGAATCAAGCATTTTTTATCAGCATTTGGAGAGCACGTTATCTCTGAAGAGGTAGAGAATTCAATTAAGATTGCCACAAATAATCATGATGTAACAATAAGAGAATTTACCGTTGCACCAAATATAAACCCAAAAGAAGGTCTTCCATGTCATGAGTGGTTCATAGAATTTGAAACACCGCCAAAAGACATAAATGTTTTTTCAAGAACCTTAGAAACAGAAATGCTTAGACAAAACATCTATTATAAAGACCTAATTGATGGTGGAATAATTAAACCCTTAGAGGTAATTTCAGTTAAAAAAGGAGGGTTTAATGATTATATGAAATCAGTTGGGAGACTAGGAGGGCAAAATAAAATTCCTAGGTTATCAAATGATAGAAAAATTGCAGACAAATTAAATGCTTTTAACTCTTGAAAAAGAATGCAACAATAGTTTATACTATTAAAAGAAGTTTTGTCAAATCTGACATTTCAATTTTGGAGGCACTGGACTATAATGTTTTTCAAATACAATCTCCACCAAAGAAAACAGTGTTAGCCTTTGTAATAAATAGGATAAAAGAAAAAATAAAGTCAATTTATTATGTGTCTAGGTCGAAAATATTAATTATTTGGTTTAATGATTATCATGCTTTTATACCAATTCTTTTTTCAAAGCTTTTTTTAAAAAAATCAGTTATTGTTGTTGGAGGATATGATGCTATCGTTGATGAGCAGAACCAGCATGGTCTATTCTTTAACACAGGGCTTAGATCTATATTAGCAAAAATCAACTATAGTTTAGTTAGTGAAATATGGGTGGTCCATAAATCTTTGGAAAAAGGATGCAGCTATGCTAAGGAGAAGTTTAATATTATATCAGGAGTTAGAAGTTTTTCCAATAATAAAAACTTGCTAATTAAGGAAATTAATACGGGATATGACACCAGATTTTGGAATTATGATACGAGAAGTGAAAAAACAGGTGTATTGACAGCCGCCTTTTTCTCAGATGAAAGAGTCATTAATATCAAGGGCTTAAAGGTTTTCAACAAATTAGCATCTTTAGTTCCAGAAGTTCCTTTTACAATTGTTGGAGAAACTAAAATTCAAATTGATAATTTCTTAGACTTGAGTCCTAATGTAAATGTAATCGGAGTTCAAACTAAGACTCAAATGAAAGACCTATATCAAAAACACAAATTTTATTTTCAGGGATCAAGATTAGAAGGACTTCCTAACTCAGTCTGTGAAGCTATGTTATGTGGATGCCTCCCAATTGGCTCAAGAGTTTTTGGAATCCCAGATATAATTGGCAATACAGGAATTTTATTTGATACCGAAAAAGATTTAGATCAGATTAAAGACTACATAATGCTAGACACCGGAGAAAAAGAGTCAAAATTTGCAAGGAATAGGATAATATCAAAATTTGACATATCAAGACGTACCGAAAAAATAAAAGAAAATATTGATTAATGGAAATAGGAGTATTAGGGTTTAGTGGATCCAGAAATATAGGAGACTATATTCAAACCAAAGCGGTTATTGATATTTTAAATAAGCAAAACATTAAAATCCTAGAAAGAGAAGAACTTAACAATTATAACGGGGATCCAATAAAAACAATAATTAATGGTTGGTTTATGGAGCATCCAAAGAATTGGCCACCTAGTAACAATATTAATCCATTATTTATATCTTTTCATATTAACCCTTCAATAGCACATACATTAATAAACCAAAAATCAATTGAGTACTTTAAAAAACACGAACCAATTGGATGTCGAGATTATTACACAAGAGACCTTTTGGTTAAAAATGGAATCAATGCCTATTTTTCCTCATGTGTAACATTGGGGATAGAAAGAGATAAATATCTTAATAACCAAAAACCGAGAGGTATTATTTTAATAGGAGCTTTTGACAGACTTAAACCATATTTAGATTATAAATCACCATTAAAATTACTGCTGTCTTTAATCAAGTACCCATTAAGATTTTTAACTTATAAAATCAAGTTACAAAAATTTAATAGACATTTATACAAGCAAAATTTTGAAATAAAAAGGTATTCTCAAATCACAAAAAGGTCAATTAATTCTCATTCTGAAGGTATAACTCTAGCAGATGAAATGCTAAACAAAATTGCGGAAAGCGAGATAATAATTACTTCCAGAATTCATGCTGCTTTACCAGCTTTAGCTATGGGTTTAAAGGTCATTTTTATAGACGAGGGATTAGGGCATACAAATCATAAAATGAGAATATCTGGCTTAAAAAATTATTTTCATTCAGTAGACCTCAACGACTTTTTTATGATTAATTTAGAGGATGTTAAGAATATGGAAAACCATAATAACTACATCCAAAATATAAAACAAACAATTAACAAATTTAAAACTCAATGAATATTCTAGTTATAGGCTCTGGTGGAAGAGAACATGCAATAATAAAGAGTATTTCAAAGAGTAAAAAATGTTCAAAAATTTATGCACTTCCAGGAAATGGAGGAACAGAGTTATTAGCAGATAATATAGAGGGAGATGTAAATGACTTTGAGCTTATTAAGAAGATTACATTAAAACATAAAGTCTCGCTAGTGTTTGTTGGACCGGAAGATCCAATAGTTAATGGTATTTATGACTTCTTCAAATCTAATATTGAGCTCAAGGATGTAAATATTATTGCTCCAAGTAAACAAGCGGGTCTTCTTGAAGGCAGTAAAGATTTTGCTAAAGACTTCATGGAAAAGTATAATATACCAACTGCAAAACACAAAACTTTTTCTGTTGAAAACATTAATCAGGCTGATAGTTTTTTGGAGAGCATGAACCCACCATATGTCCTAAAAGCAGATGGTTTAGCTGCAGGTAAAGGCGTTTTAATATTAAAGGATATAGACGAGGCTAAATTAGAACTAAGAAATATGATTATAGATAAAAAATTTGGAGATTCTTCTACTAAAGTTGTTATAGAGGAATTTCTTGATGGAATTGAACTTTCATGCTTTATCTTAACAGATGGTGAAAATTACAAAGTTCTTCCTTTTGCTAAAGATTATAAAAAGATAGGTGAAGGTGATACTGGTTTAAATACCGGAGGCATGGGCGCTATTTCTCCTGTCCCTTTTCTCGATGATGATTTTTTATCTAAAATTCAAAATAAAATAATTAAACCAACAATTAGCGGTATTATCAAGGAAAACATGAAGTATAATGGATTTGTTTTTATAGGACTAATAAAAGTTGATGATGAGCCGTATGTTATTGAATATAATGTTAGAATGGGAGATCCAGAGACAGAGGTTGTGCTTCCTAGATTAAAAAACGACTTAGTTGAACTTTTTTATTCAATGGGAACACCCAAATTCAGTGATATAAAATTGAATATTAGTGACAATCATGCTGCAACAGTTATATTAGTTTCAGGAGGTTATCCTGAGTCATATGAAAAAGGTAAAACTATAAATGGTTTAAACAATCTATCTCAAGTGTCAGTATTTCATGCAGGAACTAAAAAAAAGAATGATTCTTTTGTCACTAGCGGTGGAAGAGTTCTAGCAATAACCTCAATGGGCAAAAACTTTGAATTAGCTCTTGAAAACTCATATGATCAAATTAAGAATATAAAATTTGATGGAATGAATTACCGAAAGGATATAGGTTTTGATTTACTTTAGAAAAGAATGAGAGGTAATATCTTTGTTTTCTTCATCATTGTCATCAAACTCTTTCAATTTCTTCAGCCAATAAGCAGCGCCTGCTATTCCAATTAATATAAAAGACCAACTTATAATATTTG
>CACJMJ010000019.1 GCA_902594485.1 uncultured Bacteroidota bacterium | reverse complement strand
TGCTGCCATACTAATCATAAAATTTTGAGAAGCTAAAGCTGCACTTTTATGAGCAACAATTCTAGTATCAGAACGTCTAAGTTGTCTATACATTACTCTAAAAAATCCTAGAAAACTTGCAAATAGATACTTAAGATAACTAAATATACCTAGGAAGTCTTTATAGACTAACGGAACAGCTTTATTATAATATTTACGAGTTAAATCATATTGTTTTTTGGTTAATTTATCCCTCTTAGAATCAAAAAAACTAATATTTTGATTTGCTCTTTTCTTCCAAAGATCTTTCCTAGTAACAACGACTATTATTTGTTTAGCCGTTGATGCAGCAGGTTGGTTGAAACAAGTTTTAGATAATTTTATCAATAGTTCTTTATTGGTAATATGAAAAAACTCCCATAATTGAAGATTACTGCTTGTTGGAGCCAAAACTGCATTTTCAATACATTTTTTTACAATTTTAGAATCAATCTCTTTATTTGGGTCAAACTTTCTTACAGACCGTCTATAATTAATTGCTTCAGTCACACTCTTTTCCATCCTAAAGTTTATCTAGTATTTTTTTTATAAGACTAAATGATTCTGGATAGGGACCATATCTAAATGGTAGATCTATCATTGTTTTTTTCTCTAAAATAGGTTTGTAGTGAGTAAATGTGTCAAATGAAAACTTACCTCTATATGCTCCCATACCACTTGGTCCAATACCTCCAAAAGGTAAATTAGGATTTACATAATGAATCAAGGTGTCATTTACAACACAACCTCCAAATTTATTATTTTGAACAAGTTTATCTATAAACTTTTGATTTTTTGAAAATATATAGAATGCAAGTGGGGATGGATTTTTTTCAATAATTGTTTGAATTTCATTTTCGTTTTCATATGATAAAATAGGGAGAATGGGTCCAAATATTTCATCATTCATAATTTCAGAGTTTAAATCTGGATCAATTATTAAAGTAGGTTCAATAAAAAGTTTATCTTCATCAATTTTTCCACCAAATTCAATATCATTATCTGTTAGAATTTCTCTAAGTCTAACTAAATTATTTTTATTAATAATTCTTCCATAGCTCTCAGAATTAATCGAGGAATTTCCATAAGTTGATATTATATTTTTTTTAATCATTGAAATCAGCTCATCTTTTACATGACTGTTAACTACAATGTAATCAGGTGCAATGCATGTTTGACCACAATTCACAAATTTTCCTGAAACAATTCTTTTAGCTACTTTATTTATATCCACACCACTATCAACAATGCAAGGACTCTTTCCTCCTAGTTCAAGTGTAATTGGGGTTAAGTTCTTTCCGGCTTTTTCAGCAATGATTTTCCCAATTCTTGTACTTCCTGTAAAAAATATATAATCCCATTTTTTTTCTAATAAATACTTTGCAACTGTAGCATCTCCTTCAATTACACATGCTAAGTTTCTTGGAAAGACAGACTCAATTAAATCTCTTAAAACAGTTGAAGTATTTGGGGCTAATTCTGATGGTTTAATTATTACCGTATTTCCAGCTGCTATTGCTCCTATAAGCGGTGTTAAGGATAACTGGAAAGGATAGTTCCATGGAGTTATGATTAGTACATTGCCATACGGCTCTGGTACTAAATAATTTTTAGATGGAAAATTAAATATTGAACCTCTTACTTTCTTTTTTTTAGACCATCTTTTAAGTCTTTTTGTAAATAATTTAATCTCTCCTTTAACCAGAAGTATCTCGGATAAAAAAGATTCAAATTCATGTTTATTTAGATCTTTTTTTAAAGCATCATAAATCTTTTCTTCATTTTTCTCAATGGATTTTAATAATGAATTCAAAATTTGAATTCTATAATTCACAGAATTAGAATTGGATTTATTAAATTTTATTTGTGAATTAATTATATTATCAATCTCCTTATATTCCATAATTGTTTTCAAATCTAATTATTTATATTCGAAAATGATATTTATAATTTTGGACATGATATATTTATTTAAATAAAATACTGATTTTTAATACATTAAATAATAAAATATTTCTTTGAACATAGTTAAATTATCTAAAAAGACAAGGAAAGATGCTAGCATGGTAATAATTTTAATATATAATTAAATGTTATGTATAACAAATTCAGTCGTGTAGTAACAAAAGATGACTCTCAGCCAGCTGCTCAAGCTATGCTCCATGCGATTGGTTTATCTGAAGAAGATTTTGATAAACCCTTTATTGGTATTGGAAGTACTGGCTATGAAGGTAATCCTTGTAACATGCATTTAAATGATTTATCAGTTAAGATTAAAAATAGTATTTCTGCATCTGAATATATTGGATTAATATTTAATTCAATAGGGGTAAGTGATGGTATCTCTATGGGAACTTTTGGTATGAGATATTCTCTTCCATCTAGAGATATTATAGCAGATTCTATGGAAACTGTTGTTCAAGCGATGTCTTATGATGGCCTAGTAACAGTTGTTGGTTGTGATAAAAATATGCCCGGTGCATTAATGGCTATGTTGAGACTTGATAGGCCAAGTTTACTTGTGTACGGAGGAACAATAGACTCAGGCTGTTATAATAATAAAGAATTAGATGTTGTTTCAGCATTTGAAGCATGGGGTGAGAAGGTATCAGGTAAGATAGATGACAGAGAATATAAGAATGTAATTAAAAATGCATGTCCAGGTGCTGGAGCATGTGGTGGGATGTATACTGCAAACACAATGGCCTCAGCTATCGAAGCTTTAGGCATGTCTTTACCTTACAATTCATCTAATCCTGCAATTAGTGATGAGAAAGTGAGTGAATGTGCTCAAATTGGCCCTGCAATGAAGTTACTTATTGAAAAAGATATTAAACCTTCTGACATTGTAACAAAAAAATCTTTAGAGAATGCCTTGAGACTAATAACTGTTCTAGGAGGCTCTACTAATGCAGTATTACACTTTCTTGCAATTTCAAGAGCTGCAAATTTAGATTTATCGATTGATTATTTTCAGGAAATTAGTGACTCAACCCCATACATAGCGAATCTTAAACCTAGTGGAAAGTATTTAATGAAGGATCTTCATAAAATTGGAGGGGTTCCTTCTGTTCTTAAATATATGCTAGAGAATAAAATGCTTAATGGAGATTGTATGACTGTTACTGGAAAAACAATTGAAGAGAATCTTTCAGAAATTAAATCACCTGATCTTAAATCTACTGATATAATTTTTCCCATAAGTAATCCGATTAAAGAATCTGGTCATATCCAAATTCTCAAAGGAAATTTAGCTGAACAAGGATGTGTTGCAAAAATAACAGGTAAAGAGGGATTGAAATTTTCAGGTCCAGCTAAAGTCTTTGATAGTGAGTTTGAATGTTTAATTGCTATTTCAGAATCAAAGGTTAACAAAGGAGAAGTTGTTGTAATTAGATATGAAGGACCCAAAGGAGGTCCTGGTATGCCAGAAATGTTAAAGCCTACTTCTGCAATTATGGGAGCAGGTCTTGGTAAAGATGTTGCATTAATTACTGATGGAAGATTTTCGGGAGGTACTCATGGCTTTGTTGTTGGTCATATTGTCCCTGAAGCCTATGACGGAGGAGTAATTGCAATTGTTGAAAATGGCGATATGATTACTATAGATTCTGAGAATAATCAAATATTTGTTGATATTTCAGATGATGAAATAAAAAATAGAATTAAAAATTGGTCTAAACCTAATTTAAAAATTAAAAAAGGAATTTTGTATAAATATGTTAAATCAGTTTCAAATGCATCAAGTGGGTGTGTAACTGATGAATAAAATTATGAAGAAAAAAAAGATTAGTGGAGCTGAAGCTGTGATACATTCATTGTTAAATGAAGGTGTTGACCTGGTTTGGGGGTATCCTGGTGGAGCTATAATGCCAGTATATGATGAGTTTTATAAATTTCAAGATAAACTAAAACATATACTTGCAAGACATGAACAAGGTGCTATTCATGCAGCACAAGGTTATGCAAGATCATCAGGTAAAGTTGGAGTAGCCATTGCTACATCTGGTCCTGGGGCTACAAATCTTGTTACAGGGATAGCTGATGCTCAAATAGATTCTACACCTGTAGTTTGTATTACTGGACAGGTCCCTTCCCACCTTTTAGGTTCTGATGCATTTCAAGAGACTGATATAATAGGTATATCTATGCCTGTAACAAAGTGGAATTATCAAATTACAAAAGCTTCTGAGATTCCTGAAATTTTTGCAAAAGCATTTTATATAGCTAAGTCAGGAAGACCTGGTCCTGTTCTAATTGATATAACAAAAGATGCTCAATTTGAACTATTTGATTATAAATATTCAAAATGTAAAGGCATTAGGAGCTATAACCCACTTCCTAATATTGAAACTTCATCAATTGATAATGCAGTTAAACTAATAAATAAAGCTAAAAAACCATTTATAGTATGGGGTCAAGGAGTAATATTAGGGAATGCAGAGGTTGAATTTAAAAATTTTGTAGAGAAATCAGGAATACCAGCAGCTTGGACTATTCTTGGAGTATCTGCTCTTCCAACATCTCATGAGTTGAATGTAGGAATGGTTGGAATGCATGGTAATTATGGTCCAAACCTTCTAACTAATGAATGTGATCTACTAATAGCGATTGGTATGAGATTTGATGATCGGGTTACAGGGGATCCAAAAACATATGCTACACAAGCTAAAATTATTCATCTTGATATAGATCCAGCAGAGATAGATAAAAATATTAAAGTTGAAGTTCCAATAATTGGTGATTGTAAAGAGTCACTAAAACTTATTACGGATAAAATTGAAAAAAAATCTCATAATAAATGGATATCAAAATTTGATGATTTGATGAAAATAGAATTTGATAAGGTTATTAATTCTGATTTAAATCCTTCAAAAAAAGGTTTGACCATGGGAGAGTCGATTATTGCAATTAATGAACAAACAAAAGGTGATGCTATAATTGTAACTGATGTAGGTCAACATCAAATGGTTGCATGCAGATATGCTAATTTTATAAAATCTAAGAGTAATATTACTTCGGGAGGACTAGGCACAATGGGATTTGCATTACCTGCTGCAATGGGAGCTAAAATGGGAGCAATGAATAGAGAAGTAGTAGCAATAATTGGAGATGGTGGTTATCAAATGACAATTCAAGAATTGGGCACCATATTTCAGCTGCAAATTCCGGTTAAGATAGTGATATTGAACAATGATTTTTTAGGCATGGTACGTCAATGGCAACAACTTTTTTTTGATAAAAGATATGCTTCAACTGAGATGATTAATCCAGATTTTGTTACAATTGCAAAAGGATATTATCTAGATTCTGAGAGAGTCAATAAAAGAAAAGATTTAAAACCTGCAGTAGAAAGAATGATAAAATCAAAGAAACCTTATGTATTGGAAATATGTGTAGAGAAAGAAGATAATGTATTCCCTATGATACCTTCTGGAGCTTCTGTTTCTGATGTAAGACTTAGCTAATATGGAAAAGAAAAAAAATTATACAATATCTGTTTACACCGAGAATAATGTTGGACTTCTTCACAGATTATCAGCAATTTTTTTGAAAAGGCATATAAATATTGAAAGTTTTAGCACCTCAGAGTCCGAGATTAAGGATGTATATAGATTTATTATTGTAGTAAAAATGTCTAAATCAGGAGTTGAGAAAGTTACTAAACAAATCGAAAAACAAGTTGAAGTTATAAAAGCATTTTATCATACTGATTCAGAGACTATTTTCCAAGAATCAGCTCTTTACAAAGTCAAGTCATCTTCTCTTTTTGAGGAAAGACACATACAAAATATAATAAAAGAATCCAATGCAAGAATTGTTACTGTTAATCCAGAGTTTTTTGTAATTGAAAAAACAGGTTTTAGAGACGATACAGAAAAACTATACAATGATCTAAAATCACATGGACTCCTCCAATTTACCAGATCCGGGAGAATTGCTGTTTCAAAAGAAAAGATGGGAATATCAGAAATTTTAAATACTTTTAAAAACCAAAAATAAAAACAATGAAGAATTACTTTAATAGTTTATCATTTAGAGAAAAATTAATGCAATTAGGTAAATGTAGATTCATGGACTCATCAGAGTTTATCAATGGAGTTGATTTTTTGAAAGATAAAAAGATTGCAATAGTTGGATGTGGTGCACAAGGTCTGCACCAAGGCTTGAATATGAGGGATTCTGGTTTAGATATATCCTATGCTCTTAGACAAACATCAATTGATTCAAAAAGGCAATCATTTATTAATGCAACTTCAAATAACTTCAATGTTGGAAATTTTGATGAAATAATTCCAAATTCTGATTTAGTCATAAACTTAACCCCCGATAAGAATCATACTCCTGTAGTAGAACAGCTCATGCCAATTATGAAGAAAAACTCAATATTATCATACTCACATGGATTTAATATTGTTGAAGAGGGTATTAAAGTTAGAGAGGATATAACAGTAATTATGGTCGCTCCAAAATCACCCGGTTCTGAGGTGAGAGAGGAATATCTAAGAGGCTTTGGAGTTCCAACTTTGATAGCTGTACACCCTGAAAATGACAAAAACAATATTGGCTTTGATGCTGCTAAGGCATATGCAGTATCCCTTGGATCAAATAAGGCTGGTGTTCTTGATTCCTCATTTGTAGCAGAGGTAAAATCAGATTTAATGGGTGAACAAACGATTCTGTGTGGTATGCTTCAGACTGGTTCAATTTTATCTTTTGAGAGAATGGTAGAACTTGGAATTAATCCAGAGTATGCTGCAAAGTTAATTCAGCATGGCTGGGAAACAATAACTGAGTCACTGAAACATGGTGGAATTACAAATATGATGGATAGACTAAATAATCCAGCTAAGATAAAAGCTTATGAGTTATCAGAGGAACTAAAAAAAATATTATCACCACTATTTATTAAGCACATGGATAATATTCTATCTGGTAACTTTTCAGAAACTATGATGAAAGATTGGAGTAATGATGATAAAGAGCTTTTAAATTGGAGAGAGCAAACAAATCAAACAGCTTTTGAAAAAATAAGTCCTACATCAGACGAAATATCAGAACAAGAATATTTTGATAATGGAATACTAATGGTAGCATTTGTAAAAGCTGGAGTTGAGCTTGCATTCGAGACTATGGTCGAGGCTGGTATTAAGGAAGAGTCTGCTTACTATGAATCTCTTCATGAACTTCCATTAATTGCAAATTTAGTATCTAGAAAAAAGCTATATGAAATGAACCATATTATTTCAGATACTGCAGAATATGGATGTTATTTGTTTAATAATGAAGCTATTCCATTGCTATCTGAATTTTTCAAAAATGTTGATAGTAATATAATTGGATCAAATCAAGTAGCTAATGATTCAAACTCAGTTGATAATAAAATATTAATTGAAATTAATGACTCTATTAGATTCCATTCTATTGAAATCATAGGTGATGAATTAAGACAGCATATGACTTCAATGAAAAAAGCATTATAAAATATGCAAATGCCTGATCTAAAAGGGGTTAGAGATGCATCTGAAAATCTAAGAGATGTTTCAGTGATTACTCCTCTTTCATTAAACGAGAGATTATCTGAAAAATTTAATTCTAGAATTTTTTTAAAAAGAGAAGATCTTCAAAAAGTACGTTCGTTTAAAATTAGAGGTGCTTTTAATAAGATCAAATCTTTAAATTTAGAAAGTACAGATGATCAAAGACAAATTATCTGTGCAAGTGCTGGTAATCATGCTCAGGGTGTAGCCTTTTCATGTAATAAACTTGGAATTTTTGGTACTATATATATGCCTGAGACTACTCCTAAACAAAAAGTTGAAAGAGTAAAAATGTTTGGTGGTAAATTCATCAATATCGTTTTATTTGGAGATACATTTGATGATGCTCAAGAAGAAGCTCAAAAACAACTAAATAAAGATTCTGTATTTATCCATCCTTTTGATGATATAGATGTCATTGAAGGTCAAGGTACAATCGCTCTTGAAATATTAGATCAAATTGATAAACACTTTGACTATCTTGTTATTCCAATTGGTGGGGGTGGTTTAATTGCAGGAATTATAGCGGTCTTTAAGGAACTTTCTCCAAATACAAAAATTATAGGAGTGGAGGCTGAAGGAGCTCCAGCAATGTTTAATTCCATCAAACAAAAAAAAATTATTGAGCTCAACAAAATTGATAATTTTGTTGATGGTGTTTCAATCAAGAAGATTGGCATGATCCCGTTTGAACTTTGCAAAGATTATCTAGATGATTTAATTATTGTTCCTGAAGGCAAAATATGTCAAACCATTCTCGAGTTGTATAATAAAGATGGAATTGTTGTAGAACCTGCTGGTGCAATTGGTATTTCAGCACTTGAAATTTATGATAAAGATATTTCAAACAAAAATATTGGTGTTCTAATTTGCGGAGGTAATAATGATATAACTAGAATGGCAGAAATTAAAGAAAGAGCACTCCTTTATTCAAATCTAAAACATTATTTCATTGTTAACTTTCCTCAGAGAAAAGGTGCTCTAAAAGAGTTTGTTAACAATGTATTAGGTGAAGACGATGATATAACTTTTTTTGAATATGTAAAAAAAAACAATAGAGCTTACACTTCAGCCATTGTTGGAATAGAGTTAAAATTTTCTAAAGATTTGTCTGACTTGATGAATAAAATGAAAGAAAATGGTTTCTTTGGAGAATATTTGAATGATAAACCAGAAACACTTAGTCTTTTAATATAAAACCATGTCTTTAGAAAATTACAAAATTGATCCAATCCATTGCAAAGAATACTTAGTTGATGGAAAATTAAAAAAATGGGAGGGTGAGACCTCTGAAGTTTACTCAACAATTGATATAAAATCAGAAAATAAATATTCTCCAACTCTTCTAGGCTCAATTCCTGATATGGACTCTGAATCTGCTATAGATGCACTTGAATCTGCAAAAAAAGCTTTTAATAGAGGACAGGGTAAATGGCCTACTATGAAAGTTATAGATAGGCTAAAATGTATGAAAAGATTTGCTGATAAAATGCAAGATCATAGAGAAGTAGTAGTAAAGCTTCTTATGTGGGAAATAGGAAAAAATCAAACTGATTCTGAAAAAGAGTTTGATAGAACAGTCAAATATATATATGATACAATTGATGAATATAAAAATATTGATCGATCTTCTTCAAGATTTGAAAAAGATTCTGGTATTCATGCACACATAAGAAGAGGTCCACTAGGAGTTGTTCTTTGCTTGGGTCCTTATAATTATCCTTTAAATGAGACTTTTTGTCTTCTTATACCTGCAATTCTAATGGGTAATACAACAATATTTAAACCCGCTAAACATGGTGTATTATTAATATCTCCTCTATTAAAAGCCTTTAAAGAATGTTTTCCACCAGGAGTAGTAAACATACTATTTGGTAGAGGTCGAAAAATATGTCCTCCAATTATGAAAACTGGTTATATTGATGTGTTAGCTTTAATAGGTCATAGTTCTTCGGCTGTTGCACTTCAGGATCAGCACCCTAATAAAAATAGACTTAGATTGGTTCTAGGTTTAGAAGCAAAAAATCCGGCTATAATTTTGCCTGATGCTGATCTAGATTTAACAATTAAAGAATGTATTTCAGGATCTTTATCATATAATGGCCAAAGGTGTACAGCTCTCAAAGTACTTTATGTACATGAGTCTATCGTGGATGAATTTAATAATAAGTTTGCTAAAGCAGTTGATAATCTAAAATTTGGTATGCCCTGGGATAAAGATGCATTTCTTACTCCATTACCAGAGCCCTCAAAACCCCAATACATAGTTGACTTAATTGATGATGCAGTTTCCAAAGGAGCGAAGGTAATTAATGAAAAAGGGGGTGAAGTAACAGATAACTATTGTTATCCAGCAGTACTCTACCCTGTCAATAGTAATATGAAGGTATTCGAAGAGGAACAATTTGGTCCTGTAGTTCCTGTGATTCCATTTAAGAATATAGATGAACCACTTGATGATATGGCGAAATCTGAGTATGGTCAACAGGTTAGCCTCTTTGGAACCGATACAAAAAAAATTGGTCCCTTGATTGATACACTAGCTAATCTTGTTTGTAGAGTTAACCTTAATAGCTCTTGTCAAAGAGGACCAGATATATACCCATTTACTGGTCGTAAAAATTCAGCAGTAAGTACTTTAAGTGTTCACGACGCTTTAAGAGCATTTTCAATAAGAACATTTGTAGCTTCTAAAGATAATGTTCATAATAACAGAATTCTAAAAAAGTTATTAGATTCCAATGATTCTAACTTTATTTCAACGGATTATATTCTTTAATTTTTTTTAATAAAATCTACAATATAGTCTCCAACTTCATCAGTTGAGTATGACCTGTCCTCTTTATTTAAGTCAGGAGTTGTATATCTGTCTAAAAGAGAATTTTCAACAGCTCTATTTATAATTTCAGATTCCTTCTTCAAGTTAAATGTATAGTCTAACATCATTGAAAGTGATAATATAGAAGCAATTGGATTTGCAATTTTTTTACCTGTTGCCTCTGGATAAGATCCATGGATAGGTTCATATAAAGCATTTTCAGAACCAACTGATGCTGACGGCATTAATCCCATAGATCCAGATATTACAGATGCTTCATCAGTTAAAATATCTCCAAATAAATTAGAGGTAATAAGAACATCGTATGAATTTGGCCATTGAATTAATCTCATTGCAACTGCATCAACAAATTCATATGTAACGGTTACATCTGGATAATCTTTTTCCATACTTTGGACAGTCTCTCTCCATAGTCTTGATGTTTCTAGAATATTTGCTTTATCAACGCTACATAGTTTTTTTGATCTTTTTTGAGCATACTCAAATCCCATTTTAGCAATTCTAAATATCTCATCTCTAGTGTATTGGCAGGTATCAAACGCATAATTATTATCATCTTTTCTTCCTCTTTCACCAAAATATATTCCACCTGTAAGCTCTCTTACAAAAAGAATATCTGTGCCAGATATCCTATCTTCTTTAATTGGTGACATATCTAAAAGAGACTCAAAAACAAGAGTAGGTCTAAGATTAGCATATAATCCTAGTTGTTTCCTCATTTTTAACAGCCCCTGTTCAGGTCTTATCTTTGCTTTAGGGTCATTATCATATTTTGGATCTCCTATAGCACCAAATAAAATAGCATCAGAACCTTTACATAGCTCATGAGTTTTATCTGGATAGGGATCATTAAATTTATCAATAGCAACAGCACCAACTAATCCACTATTTGTTTCAACTTCATGATTAAACTTTTCTGCTATGCATTTTAAAACTTTAATTGATTGATTTGTTACCTCTGGTCCTATTCCATCACCTGGGAGAACAGCTATCTTTAATTTCATAATTTTATTCTGTATTTAGCATTTTTTCAGTTGCCTTGATTGCAGATACAGTTTGATCAGTATCAAGTCCTCTAGTTTTAAATTTTTTTATGCCAGTATCCCAAGTAATAGTAGTCTCACAGAAAGCATCTGAATTACTTCCAGGGGGGATTCGAACAGCATAATCAATAAGTTTTGGAAGTTTGCTTTTTTGTTTATTATATATCTTTTTTAGGGCATTCATAAATGCGTCAAACTGACCATCTCCAGATGAAGTTTCTTGAAATAGTTTTTCATTTATAATTAATGAAATCGAAGCTGAAGGTCTTAAAGTTTTAGCATGTGTAAGTACATAAGATTCAATTTTAATATTCTTCTTCTTTGTTGGATAATCAAGTACGTCATTAATGATATAAGGAAGATCTTCAATTGTTACCTTTTCTTTCTTATCACCTAACTCTATGACTTTTGAAGTGACTATACCTAATTCTTCGTCATTCAATTTTATTCCTAATTCATCTAAGTTCTTTTTTATATTAGCTTTACCAGATGTCTTACCAAGAGCGTATTTTCTTTTTCTTCCAAATCTAAGAGGGTTTAAATTACTATAGTATAGATTCTTCTTATTATCTCCATCTGCATGAATACCTGCAGTTTGAGTAAAAACATTTTCTCCGACTATAGGTTTATTAGATGAAACAGTTTGTCCCGAAAAAGTAGATATTAATTTACTTGCCTTAAACAAGTTTTTTTCATTAACATTAATTTTAATATCAGGCATAAAATCTCTTATTGCTGCAACAGCACTTGATAACGGAGTATTTCCTGCTCTTTCTCCCATACCGTTAATAGTAAGATGAAGTCCGTCACAACCAGCTCTGATTGCCTCCATTGAATTACCTACACTTAAGTCATAATCATTATGCCCATGAAAATCAATATGAAAATTAGGATATTTCATTTTTATCTCAGATATATATTCATAAGTTTCCTGGTGAGTTAGAATACCCAGAGTATCAGGCAATAACAATCTTTTTATTCTCTTTTCATATAAGAAATCAAGGAAATCCATCACATAGTCTTTACTATCCTTCATACCATTACTCCAATCTTCAAGATAAATATTTGTTTGGATTGAGTTTTCCTCAGCACTTTTAATTGTTTTTAAAATATCTTTAAAATGATTAGATGGGGTTTTTTTTAACTGGTGTTTGAGGTGATTAATTGAGCCTTTAGTAAGTAAATTTTGAACTACACATCCTGAATCCAATAGCCACTTTATAGATTTTCCATCATCGATAAAAGTTAAAACCTCTATACTTTCAATTTTTTTATTTTTTTTTGCCCAATCAGTAATCTGTTTAACTGAATTAAGTTCTCCTTCAGATACTCTAGCAGAAGCAACTTCAATTCTGTCTATTTTAAGCTCATCTAATAAAAGTTTGGCAATAGTTAGTTTCTCTTTTGGTGAATATGATACTCCAGATGTCTGTTCGCCATCTCTAAGAGTTGTATCCATTATTTCTAAACTTCGACTCATTAATATCTTGTTTTGTTAGAAAAAGCTGAAATTTTATCTTTTTTATTTATAAGGTAATCAATATCATCAAAACCATTTGACATATTACTCTTCTTATATGCACTAATATCAAATTTTTCTTTTTTATTAGAGCTCTTAATTTTAAATTCTTGATTTTCAAGATTTATTTCAAAAGTATTTTTTGAATCTCTTTCAATCTCTAAAAAGATTTCTTCTAAAAATGAATCTGAAACTTGTATTGGGAGCACTCCAATATTTAAACAATTATTTTTAAATATATCTGCAAAGAAACTAGATACAACAGCTCTAAAGCCATAATCATAAATTGCCCATACTGCATGTTCTCTTGAAGAGCCACAGCCAAAGTTTTTCCCAGCAACTAAAATTTTTCCTTTAAAAATATTATTGTTTAGAGGAAATGACTCAACCTTTGAATCATCTGAATTATATCTCCAATCTCTAAAAAGATTATCGCCAAATCCTATTCTTTCCGTTGCTTTTAAAAATCTAGCTGGTATAATTTGATCAGTATCTACATTATCAATGTTTAGAGGAACAGCAGAGCTGTTTAATATTTTAAATTTATCGTAAGCCATATTATATAATATCTCTAGGATCAGTAATTTGTCCCGTTATAGCTGTTGCTGCAGCAACTAGAGGACTTGCTAAAAGGGTCCTTGCACCTGGCCCTTGTCTTCCTTCAAAATTCCTGTTGGTTGTACTAACTGCATATTTACCTTTAGGGATTTTATCATCATTCATAGCTAAACAGGCAGAGCATCCAGGTTCTCTTAGTTTAAAACCAGACTGGGTTAGAATATCAAGTATCCCTTCATCTCTTATACTTTTAAGAACTTTGTGAGATCCTGGAACAAGCCATGCATTCACAGAGTTAGATTTTTTTCTACCTTTTATTAGACTTGCAAAAGTTCTAAAGTCTTCTATTCTTCCATTTGTACAACTACCCAAAAAAACATAATCTATTTTTTTACCAATCATTTTATCACCTTCATTAAATTCCATATAATCAAGGGCTTTTTGATAAGATGATTTAGATTCAGACTTTTTAGCTTTTGGGATTGATTTTGAAATTGGGATTGCCATTCCAGGATTAGTTCCATATGTTATCATAGGTTCAATTTCTTCTCCGTTAAAATTGTATTCTTTATCAAATATTCCGTCTTCATCAGTTTTTAAAGTTGACCAATATTTTATTGCTTTATTCCATTCATTTTTTTTTGGCGCGTATTCTCTGCCTTTAATATATTCCAATGTCTTTTCATCTGGAGCAATCATTCCTCCTCTAGCTCCCATCTCTATACTTAAATTACATACTGTCATTCTGCCCTCCATTGACATATTTTCGAATACACTTCCAGCATATTCAACAAAATATCCTGTTGCACCTGATGAAGAAAGCTTCGAAATAATATATATGGCAACATCTTTTGGTGTTACGTTTGGGTTAAGCTCTCCATTAACATTAATTCTCATCTTCATTGGTTTTTGTTGCATAATAGTTTGACATGCAAGAACCATCTCAACCTCTGAAGTTCCAATACCAAAAGCAATAGCTCCAAAAGCACCATGAGTAGATGTATGTGAATCTCCACAGACAATTGTAAGGCCAGGTTGAGTAATTCCATTTTCTGGTCCAATAACGTGAACAATTCCATTCTTCTTATGGCCAAGCCCCCAAAAATCGATACCATGTTCATTGCAGTTTTTTTCTAGAGTCTTTACTTGCATTGCTGATAATCTATCTTTAATTGGTAGGTGTTGATTTGTTGTAGGGGTGTTGTGATCAGCTGTTGCAAAAGTTCTTTCAGGATACATAACTTTTAAATTCCTATTTTTAAGACCTACAAATGCAACAGGACTTGTTACTTCATGGATGAAGTGTTTATCTATAAATAATATATCTGGGCCATCATCAATTTTCTCAATTACATGAGAGTCCCATACTTTATCAAAGAGTGTTTTACCCATATTTAATATTTTTTTTCTCAAGCATTATTGGAAAATCTGAATCAGTTACTTCTTTTTTCCCATCTGCAACTACTAAAAATTCATTGTAAACATCATCTAGTTCTTTTTTTGTAAGATTAACTCCAAACTCTTTCATTCTAAAAGCAAGAGCAGCTCTACCACTTCTTGCAGTTAAAACAATTGAAGATTTATCTACCCCTACATCTAATGGGTCTATTATTTCATATGTCTCTCTTTTCTTTATTACACCATCTTGATGAATTCCAGAGCTATGAGCAAAAGCATTTGATCCAACTATTGCTTTATTAGGCTGAACAGGCATTCCCATCAATTCCGATACCTTCTGGCTTGTTTCATTCAAAAGTTTAGAATTTATATTTGTATCCAGTTTTAAGTTAGAGTGCTGTCTTAGAATC
>CACJMJ010000018.1 GCA_902594485.1 uncultured Bacteroidota bacterium | reverse complement strand
TATCAGGAAGTGGAAAGTCTACTCTAATTAATGAGACTTTGTATCCAATTCTAAATTCCAAAATATACAATTCGGTTAAATCACCTTTAGAATTTGTAAAAATTGATGGAATAGAAAATATTGATAAAGTAGTAGAAGTTAATCAGCAACAAATTGGGAGAACTCCAAGAAGCAACCCTGCAACTTATACAGGTGTATACAGCGAAATTAGAAAACTTTTTTCTGATACTGTAGAATCAAAAATTAGAGGTTATAAGCCCGGAAGGTTCAGCTTTAATGTCTCTGGCGGTAGATGTGAAAATTGTAAGGGAGGTGGAATGAAATTAATAGAAATGAACTTTCTGCCAGATGTGTTTGTTGAATGTGAAGTATGTAATGGTAAAAGATTTAATAGAGAGACTCTTGAGGTTAGGTATAAAGGTAAATCCATTTCAGATGTATTAGACATGAGTGTTTCTAGATCTCTAGAATTTTTTTCATCCATTCCAAAAATTTACAATAAGCTTAAGGCAATTGAAAGTGTTGGACTAGGCTATATTACACTGGGACAGTCTTCTACTACTCTATCAGGTGGTGAATCACAAAGGATTAAATTAGCAAGTGAGCTATCAAAAAAAGATACTGGAAGGACTCTATATATTCTTGATGAACCAACCACAGGTTTACACTTTGAAGATATTAGAATATTATTAAAAGTACTAAATCAACTTGTTGATAAGGGTAATACAATAATTATAATTGAACATAATTTAGATGTTATTAAACAAGTCGATCATATCATCGATATAGGTCCTGAAGGGGGCAAAAATGGTGGAGAGCTTATTGATAGTGGTAGTCCAATAGATATTATTAAAAACAACAAAGGGTATACAGCAGAATACCTTTCAAAAGAATACAATTAATGAGATTTTTATTAAATATTTTACCAATTGGGGCTTTAATAATTTCTCCGCTGCTAAAAAGTCAAGACATTAATTCTTACAATGTCAACGCAAGTCTAAATATTGGTGAAAAGACTATTGAGGTTAGTCAAATAATGAAATTTAAAAATACCTCTACCAACATATTAAACGAAATATTTCTAGAGGATTGGTCAAATTCATATATCAACAATGAAACAAAGCTTGCCAAGAGAATTTCCGATGAATACTCGAGAAGCTTTTCCTTTGCTAAGAAAAGACAAAGAGGATTTACAGTAATAAATGAGTTAAAGTCAAATAGTAAAGTGTCATGGAGCAGATATCAAGGTCAGTCAGATTTAATAAGAGTTAAATTAGAAGAGCCAATAAAAGTAAATGAGTCTATATTGATAGAGTTGAAATATACTATAAAGCTTCCAGATTCTAAATTCACAGGTTTTGGATATGATGATAAGAACTTTTATTTAAAGAATTGGATAATTGTATTTTCAAATATATATCAGGACAAATGGCTTAATCAAAGCAATTTAAATCTTGATGATCAGTCATTAAAAGAGTCAACTTATAATTTAAATTTCTCTTATGAAGGCGATTATAATTTAAATTCCAATCTGAATAAAGGGGATATAAGTGAAACAAACCAAATTAAGACAGTTGAACTATTCGGTTCGGGAATTAATAATGTAAGATTAAACTTAGTTGTTAAGGATGACTTTAGGTCTATACAAAATGAAGATATTGAAATTGAGACAGATATATTTAGAATTTCTGATCCTTTAGAGGCAGAAATTAAATTTAACAGAGTAAGCGAGTTTGTAACAGAATATTTTGACGACACAGATAAGTTTAAACTCTTAGTACCTAAATCAGATTATGAATCAAACCCATTTTATGGACTAAATCAACTTCCAAGTTTTATAAGTCCATTTTCAGATCAATTTTTAGAGGAAATAGTTTTTCTAAAATCGTTTGTCAAAAACTATTTAAATCATAAAATAAATTTAAATAAAAGAGATTCTCACTGGTTTTACAATGGTCTTGAAATATTTTTGATAAATAAATATATAGTTGAATATTATCCAGAAGTTAAATTTTTAGGTAGGTTATCTAGGTTTGGACTGATAAAGAACTATGAGATATCAAAGATTAACTTTAATGATTTATTCCTAAACTATTCAGAATATGTCCAAAGACTAAATCTTCACCAATTAGATGATCAATCAAGTGAATCTTTGACTAGGATAAACGAAGAGATTGCCTCTCCATACCATTCAGGAATTGGTTTAATATATATAGAAAGTATAATTGGGGATATTGAGTTTAAGAAATTAATTAAAAATGTAAGTGTCATTAATTCACGAAATGAGCTAAATAACCTATTCATTAATTATCCTAAGACTGATTTAAAATGGTTTATAGATGATTATTTAGGTAAGAGGCAATCAATTGATTTAAAAATTAAGAAAATAGATATAGGCAGCTTTTCGGTATCTGAAAAAAATGACATTGAACTACCCTATTCAGTTGGACTCCTTAAAAATGATTCAATTATATATTCAGAAATATTTAATAAAACTGGTAAAATTGAACTTCCAAAAATTGATTTTGATTATGTAGCAGTAAATCCAATTATAAAATTACCTGAATTTAACAGAAGTAATAATTGGGTATACGGTAAGTCAAGATCTAATTTAAAGCCATTAAAATTAAAATTTGTTGGTGATCTAGAAAACCCTAAGTATAGAACTATATATTACAGACCCGAGATCACATATAATCTATATGATGGTGTGTCTCCTGGTGTAAATCTAATAAACAGGGGAATAAAAAATCGACCACTTAGCTTTGAAATTTTCACACAATATGCATCTAAAGAAGAGACTTTAGTTGGATCAATGAACTTTAGATATCAACTCAATAATGAGATCAAAAATAATTATTCAACACTTTTCAATCTTTACTATAACACAAATCATTATAATGAAAATCTTAGATATCAAGTTTTTTCACCATCTATTCAAATAAATTTCAGAGATAACAAGAATTTGAGATCTAAGATTAGAAAATCGATTTCTTTATCAATGTTTAGCGTTGATAAAGAGAATAATATTGAAAATAAAAATAGTTTAGACAAATATTCAGTATTTAATCTAGGCTACTATTATTCTGATATTGGCATAATTAAATATTTAAAGACCTCGGTTAATACAGAATTCTCTAATAATTTTGGTAAAATAAATTTGGTATTTGATTACAGAAAACTATTCAATAGTAATAGACAATTTCAAGCAAGAATATATTTAGGAAAGTTTTTTTGGAATGATGATAAATTTGATAATTTCAAATATAATCTAGGTAGGTCTGGAGGTTATCTGTTTTTAGACAATTATCTAGGTAGATCTGAGAGAACTGGTTTACTTAGTCAGCAGTTTATAATGGCTGGTGGTGGGTTTAAATCATTTTTTGATGATCCAACTACAAATAATTTTATGCTGACCTCCAACTTAAATATTGGAATATGGAAATGGGTTGAAGGGTATCTTGATTTAGGTATGCTTAAAAATAAAGATTCAGATTCAAGATATTTCTATGGAACTGGACTAAGACTAAATTTACTTCCTGACTTTTTTGAACTGTACTTTCCAGTTAGCTCATCTAATGGATTTGAGCTTAATGATTTCAGATATTACAACAAAATACGTTTTATTGTCTCATATAATTTAGAATCTTTAGGAAAGCTTTTCTCAAGAAGATGGCTCTAGAGTAGTTCATATAATTATTTGTAAGTTTGCAATCCCTATGAGTATATCTAGTTCTATAAAAGAGGAGATTAGCTTAAAAAAATTTAAGGAAAAAGTTATTAATGACTTCAGGACGGTATCCTTAAGTCGTGAAACAAGTGTTCAAGGCAGACGTGAGGTTTTATTAGGAAAAGGAAAGTTTGGAATTTTTGGTGATGGAAAAGAGTTACCACAAGTAGTAATGAGTCATTTCTTTAAAGATGGTGACTACAGATCAGGCTACTACCGTGATCAAACCTTATTAATGTCACAAAATTTACTCTCTGCAAGAGAAATTTTTTCTGCAGTATATGGGCACCCAGATAAAGTTTATGAAAAAATGTCAGGGGGTAGACAAATGGCTGGTCATTTTCTAACAAATACAGTTGATGAAAATAATAATTGGGTAGACCAGACAAAACAGAAAAATCATATATCAGATATTTCACCAACTGCAAGTCAAATGTCAAGACTTGTTGGTCTTGGTTTAGCATCTAAAATTTATAGAAATAATAAAATAATTGACTCTGAAAAATTTTCTAAAAATGGGAATGAAGTCGTTTGGGGAACAATTGGAAACGCTAGTACAAGTCAAGGAATATTTTTTGAAGCAATAAATGCTTGTGGAGTATTACAAATTCCTACAATTATAAGTGTATGGGATGATGAATATGGAATATCCGTTCATAACAAAGATCACACAACCAAAGAAAGCATATCAAAAGCGCTTGCCGGTTTTAAGATTTCATCTGATTCATCTGGAATAGAAATACTTGAAGTTAAAGGATGGGACTATCAGTCATTAATGAAAACATATTCATATGCTGATAAGATAGCAAGGGAACATCATATTCCTGTTATAGTTCACGTAACTGAACTAACGCAACCACTTGGTCACTCAACTTCTGGGTCTCATGAGAGATATAAAAGTGAGGATAGACTCAAATGGGAGGCTAAAAACGATTGTAACAAAAAGTTTGAGGAATGGATACTAAAGAATAAACTTTGTACAAAGAAAAAGATGCAAAGTATTAAGGATGAGATCTCTACTTATGTCAAGGATGAGAGAAAATTAGCATGGGATCATTATCAAAGACCTATAAAAGATTCAAAAACAGATTTAATTCAAACAATTAATAACCTTGAAAAATCAATCAGCCCTGAAAAAATTAGTGAAATGTTCTCTGATATAGACGATTCTAATTTTTCAGAATTAATTAAGATATGTAGAAGATTAATTTATGAACTGGATTCCGATGAGCAGAATGACAGAGAAAGTCTTAATAATTGGAAAAATAAATACATGAATTTACTTTCAGATAAATATTCTTCAGATTTATATTCAATTAATATTAATACTGTAAATAATATACAGAAAGTTAAACCCTTATACTCTGATGAAAAGATGTTTGTTGACGGTAGAATAATAATTAGAGATAATTTTGATAAACTTTTAGAAAAAAATTCAAAAATTTTCATTTTTGGTGAAGATGTAGGTAAAATAGGTGATGTTAACCAAGGTTTGGAGGGACTTCAGAAGAAATATGGTGTAAATAGAGTTTTTGATACAAGTATAAGAGAATCAACTATTGTGGGTCAAGGAATTGGAATGTCTATGCGTGGTTTAAGACCTGTAGCTGAGATCCAATATCTAGATTATATATTATATGCACTTCAGATTCTTAGTGATGATCTAGCAACATTGACATACAGAACTCACGGAGGTCAAAAAGCCCCATTAATTGTTAGAACAAGAGGACATAGGCTTGAAGGTATCTGGCATTCAGGATCACCACTCGGAGGAATGATAAGTTTTTTAAGAGGTATTTTTATTCTAACTCCCAGGAATATGACCAAAGCTGCTGGTTTTTATAATTCACTCTTAGATCTTGATCAGCCAGCTGTTGTAATTGAACCATTAAATGGCTACAGAACAAAAGAGGAATTACCAATTAATTATGGTGAATTTAAAACTCCAATTGGAGAAATTGAACTTCTAAGAGAGGGGTCAGATATAACATTAGTATCTTATGGGTCTACTTTAAATATTGTTATAAATGTTGCTGAAGAAATTGAAAAATTTGGAATAAGTTGTGAAGTTATAGATGTCCAAAGCCTACTTCCATTTGATATAAAAAAGGAAATTTCAAATAGCATAATAAAAACAAATAGACTACTTATAATTGATGAAGATATGCCTGGTGGTGGATCCAGTTATATTCTTCAAGAATTGCTTGAGAATCAAGATATATATAGGCATTTGGACAGTGAGCCATCATTATTAACTGCAAAAGATCATAGACCTCCATATGGATCTGATGGAGACTACATTAGCAAGCCTTCATTTGAAGATATATTTGAAGAAATATATGCGATTATGAGGGAGGCAAATCCAGATAAGTTCAATAAATTAATTTGATTTAAATATTTTAAAAATTAAATCGTTAATAATACCTTCTTGATCATTATTATCAAAGTCAATTCCCTTTGACCTTTTATCAGCCTCTAAAAGGAAATCAAAAATTTTGGATATTCTTTTCATTGGATAATATGATGAAGCTTGATGGTATTCATCAATAAAATAAGGGTTAATTCCTAGTATTTTTGAAGCCTCCTTTTTATTTTCAATTGAGTGATATATAAATAGTTTATTAAAAAAAGAGTAAATAGAAGCCACAATTAGAGGTACAGGATATTTTTTACTGTTTTTACTCATATAGGAGGCAATCTCAATTGTTTTATTCAGATTATTTTTTCCAATAACTTTAGTTAGCTCAAAAAAATTAAATTCTTTACTAAACCCAATGATACTCTCAACTTCATCTGGACTTATAGTGTGTCCTTTTTTTGAGTTTAATTTTAATTTTTCCAACTCATTATCTATTTGAGATAAATCATTTCCAGTAAAATCAGAGATAATTTTAATTGAATTTGGATGGAGATTTAATGACTTATGAGCACATTGATTCTCAATCCATTTATACACTTGATTATCATATATTTTTTTTGACTCAAAAACAACTCCATTTTTTTGTGCTGACTTATAGATTTTTTTTCTTTTATCAATATTAGCATTGAAAGCTAGGACTAAAATTGTCTTAGGATTTACATTATCTAAATATGAAATGATATTTTTAAAATCGTTTGATAAGTTTTTTGCATCCTTAACTATTAGTAGATTATAGTCTCCACTTAAAGGGAATCTTTTAACAAAGTCTATAACCTCACTTTCTTGATTTTCATCAGATTTTTTTCCATAAATCTTTTTTAAATCAAAGTCTGCAGAATCTTCGTTAATTACATCTGATACTAGAAGTTTGATGATTTGATCAGAAAAATAATTTTCATCTCCATGTATTAGGTAGATGGGTGAAAAACTTCTGTCATTTATATCATTAATTAATTTATTATATTCTGACATATTTATAGTGTGAAAAAGTTAAATCTACCTTTATTCAAATTTAAAATTAAAAAAGAAAACAAGAATAATATCATTTTTGATGAAATAAGAAAGAAGTGGATTGTTTTGACACCTGAGGAATGGGTAAGACAGAACTTCATAAAATTTATTTTGTCTAAAAACTACCCTAAATCTCTAATTAATTGCGAGAAAGTATTCTATATTAATAAAGTTTTGAAAAGATATGATATTGTTGTTTATGACTCTTCAGGAGATGTTGATATATTAGTAGAATGCAAGTCTCATGAAATAAAAATAAATCAAGATCATTTTGATCAAGTAATGAGGTATAATTTAGAATTAAAGAGTAAAAAAATTATAGTTACCAATGGAATAAGCCATTTTTATTTTAATTATAATGAGATTGAGAAAACATATAATCAAATAGAAGATTTAACTACTTATAATAAATGAGAATTGCGATAGTTGTGATAAACTGGAATGGACTAGAACTTTTAAAAAAGTATCTTAAAAAAATAGTTGATAATTCTCCAGATCAAAAAATTTATGTAATAGATAACAATTCTAAAGATGAATCACTTAAATACATAAAAGAAAATCATAATAATGTTAGGATAATAAGCCTAAATAAAAATTTTGGTTTTGCTGAGGGATACAATATTGGCATTCAAGAAGTTAAAGAAGATTATATATGTATAATAAATAACGATGTAGAGGTTACAAAAGACTGGCTTGAACCGATTAAAGAGAGACTAAATAATTATCCTGATTCAATAATCCAACCCAAGATTCTTAATTTAAATAATGCAAACTACTTTGAATATGCTGGAGCAGCTGGAGGTTATATAGATAAATATGGATATCCTTATTGTAGAGGTAGAATTTTTGATACCATTGAGGAGGATAACAATCAATATGATGATAACGAAATATTTTGGTCTTCAGGAGCTTGTATGTTTTTATCAAAAAAGATTTTTATTGATTTGGGAGGGTTTGATAAAACCTTTTTTGCACACATGGAAGAAATTGATTTTTGTTGGAGAGCATTTAATCATGGTTATAGTGTTTACTATATCTCCTCCTCTAAGGTTTATCATGAAGGAGCAGCAACAATTAAAATAAATTCAAATAAAAACTATCTAAACTATAGAAATTCATTGTTTATGCTTACTAAGAATCTTCCATTAAAAAGTCTTGTTAGCACCTTAATTATTAGGTTAATTATGGATATTCTCTCATCATTTAGATTTCTTATTCGTGGAGAAGCATCTAATTTTCTGTCTATTTATAAGGCGCATTTAGACTACTATATTAATGTAAAAAAGCTTTTAAGTGATAGAAATAACTACATTAATAAGCCTAATTATTTCAAAATCAATAGCATAGTATATCAATATTTCATACTTGGTAAGAAAAAATTCTTTCATTTGTAGTGCAATATTTTAGTTTAAAAATATTAAGTTTGTAGCTGACTAATTAATAACCAATATTTTTGACATGAAAAAGAATATAATAATCGTAGGTTTTGTAGGTTTACTTTTATCTTCTTGTGTTTCTCAAAAGAAATACTCAGATTTAGAAAGTTTACAACAAAATACAAAGGAACTATTAGATAGCGCAACTGCTAAACTTGGAGCTACAGAGACTCAACTATCTGCTACTTCAGAAAGATTAGCTGCTTTATCTGAGCAAAATAAATTTTTAAGAGCTAACAACCAAGATTTAATTGATAACATTGGAAATCTAACAACTCTAACACAAAAAGGAGCTGAAAATCTTGAGAGATCTCTTGAAAGCATAAAAGAAAAAGATCTTATCATAACTAGAATGCAAGATGCTGTTACAAAAAGAGATTCAGTTACTCTAGCACTTGTTCAAAGTTTTAAGAGCTCTTTAGGAACTCTTAGTGATGATGATATAGAGATTAACGTAGAAAAAGGTGTTGTTTATGTATCTATTTCTGATAAATTACTATTTAACAGCGGAAGTTTTACTGTAACAACAAGAGCAAGAGGTGTCTTAGAAAAAATTGCTAAAGTAATAAGTGATAAGCCAGATCTTGAATTTATGGTAGAGGGTCATACTGACAATATGCCGATAGATCAGGAAAAAGCTGCTGAGACTATCCCAGGTGTTGTTGATAACTGGGACTTATCTGTTAAGAGAGCAACCTCTGTTGTAAGAATTCTTCAAAATAGCTATGGTGTAGATCCTACTAAACTAGTAGCTGCCGGAAGAAGTTTTTATATGCCTATAGCTGATAATGATTCTTCAGTAACAAGGGCGGTTAATAGAAGAACAAGGATAATTGTTCTTCCTAAGCTCGATCAGTTTACTAAACTTATTGAGGAAGGCATGAGTATGAATGTCCCTGCTACTGGTTCTAGTGATACTATTAGCTCCGACAACAAGCCTGACTAAATAAAGAATTAATTAGTTAAAAAAAAGCATAACAATAGTTATGCTTTTTTTTTACACCTTATTCAACTTAGCAAACCTTAGGAGTAAGTTTTTTAAACCAAAATTTTTAAAATCAACTGTAGCCTTTGAGTCATTTCCACTACCTTCAATCTTAATTATTTCACCAATACCAAACTTTTCATGAGAAACACTATCTCCTTCAGATACATTTATCTTAATTGCCGGAATCGAGGTTGATGTCTTTGGCAATCTTTTTAAATTTGGTTTTGATTTATAAATTATATTCTTTCTTGGAGATAAAGATACATTTGACTTAATAGGATTTGGCTTTATAATTTTCACATAATCCTTATCAATTTCATTTAGAAACCTACTCTCTTCGCAGTAGATTAATTTACCCCATCTATATCTCGAGTTTGCATAGGATAAGTATAGATTTTCCTTTGCTCTGGTAATTCCAACATAGAATAGCCTTCTCTCCTCTTCTAATTCTGATCTTGTATTATAACTTAACGCAGAAGGGAAAAGATCTTCTTCAAGACCTACAATAAAAACATGTTTAAACTCAAGTCCTTTAGATAAGTGTAATGTCATTAATGAGACTTTATCTTGGTCTTGATTCTCTATATCAAAGTCAGTTGAAAGTGATACTGAAGAGAGGAACTCAGATAATTTATCATTTGAATCTACAAGTTCTTTTTGATCCTCGATAAAATCTCTTATCCCATTTAATAATTCCTGGACGTTCTCTACTCTTGATATTCCCTCAGGAGAATCATCTTTTTTTAAATCATCTATTATCCTAACTTTCTCAATTACCTCTTTTGTAAGATCAAATGCATTTAACTTTTTGTTCTCAATTTTAAATACATCTATTAGATCAATAAAATTCTGAAGTTTAGTTAAAACAGAAGCTGAAAGACCTATTGATAGTTCATTATTTCTTTTAATTGTTTCGTACAATGTCAAATTATGCTTTTGTGCAGCAATTATAATTTTATTTATTGTTACTTGCCCAATACCTCTAGCAGGATAGTTAATCACTCTTTTTAAACTTTCTTCATCGCTACTATTAACGATAAGTCTTAGGTATGCTAAAACATCTTTTATCTCTTTTCTATTGTAGAAAGATACTCCTCCAAAAATTTGATAAGGTATCTTATTTAGTCTTAAAGAGTCCTCTATTGGTCTGGACTGTGCATTAGTTCTATAAAGAATGGCAATATTTGAGAAATTAGTATTATTAAGAGATATTATTTTTTGACATAGACCTCTGGCCTCACCAATGTCAGAATCATTTGCAATTATTTCAACTCTATCACCAAAATCATTATCAGTCCAAACTTCTTTATCGATTTTATTCTTATTATGTTCGATTACAGAGTTTGCTGCATTGACAATATTTTTTGTAGATCTATAATTCTGCTCTAGCCTGAAAATCTCTACTTCGTCATAATCATTTCTAAAATTGATAATATTATTAATGTTTGCTCCTCTAAATGAGTAAATACTTTGAGCATCATCCCCAACCACACAAATATTTTGATACTTATCTGAAAGTGATTTAACTATTAAATATTGTGAATTATTAGTATCCTGATATTCATCTACCAAAATATATTTGAATTTCTCTTGATACTTAGCTAAGACTTCAGGATAATTATTAAGCAACTCATTGGTTTTCATCAATAAATCATCAAAATCCATAGAGTTTGACTTTATTAACCTCTCATTATATTCTTTATATATATTTCCAGTTTCAGGTTTTCTAGAGAGATTATCAGATTCAACCAACTCATTATTAGAGAAGTATCCATTTACAGTAATAAAATTGTTTTTTAATGTAGAGATTCTATTTCTTATTGACTTTGGTCTATACACATCCTTATCAAGATTTTTTTCCTTAATTATAGATGATACAAGTCTTTCAGAGTCTTGGGTGTCGTAAATTGTAAAATCAGATGTAAATCCAATCTTATGGGCTTCAAATCTTAAAATTTTTGCAAAAACCGAATGGAAAGTACCCATCCAAATATTTTTTGATTCGCTCTCCCCTATCATTGCCGATATTCTCAATTTCATTTCTCTTGCAGCTTTATTTGTGAATGTAAGTGCAAGAATCTCAAATGGATCAACTCCATTTTCTACAAGGTGTACTATTTTATATGTTAAAACTCTAGTTTTTCCAGAACCGGCACCTGCAATTACCATTGAAGGACCTTCTGTTTTTAAAACTGCATTTAATTGAGCTTCGTTAAGATCTTTTAGGTAAGATTTGTTATCTTCTAACATTGATATAAATTTAAGTAATTAATGAATTTTAATTACCTATAAATTATATATTAAATCAATACTTATAAAGAATTTATTTTTTAGATAGTGAATAGTGACTTTTTAAATCAATCGATTGAATTTATAAAAGGTGTAGGTCCTGCAAGATCAAAACTGCTCAGTGAAGAATTAAATCTAAAAACAATTAAAGATCTTGTAGATTTTTATCCATATAGATATATAGATAGATCTAGATTTTATAATATTAACGAGATACCAAAGAATCAATCAGAGGTTCAAATAATTGGAAAAATTAGGAGTATTAGAAGAACCAAAGTTAGATATAGAGACAGATTAAATTGTGAGCTTTATGATGATACAGGTAAAATTGATTTAATATGGTATAGAGGATTTAATTGGGTTGAAGAATCCCTTAAAATTAATGAAGACTACGTAGTTTATGGAAAAATTACATGGTTTGGAAACAAGGCTTCAATTGCACATCCTGAGATAAAGACTAAGTCAAATTTTAATAGAAATATTCCTCGAAGACTTCATGGAATCTACTCCTCTACAGAAAGACTGGTAAATGAGGGTGTTACACAAAAATATTTTATCAAAATAATTTTTAACCTTTTAAACTCTATTCAAGATAATATTAAAGAGAATCTTTCCTTATCAATATTAAAGGAATTCAATCTTGTTGACAGATATAAAGCAATTATAAATATACATCTTCCTGAGTCCCAAGAATTACTCTCAGAGTCAATAAGGAGGTTAAAATTTGAAGAATTATTTTTTAATCAATTAGGATTCCAACTTACCAGAAATGATAGAGTTCAAAAATTAAATGGATTTAAGTTTGAGAAAGTAGGTAATAACTTGAATGAATTTTATAAAAATAGTTTGCCCTTTGAATTAACCGGAGATCAAAAAAAGGTTATCAAAGAGATAAGAAATGATTTTCGTGATGGAAAACAGATGAATAGATTACTTCAAGGGGATGTTGGTTCAGGAAAGACTATAGTGTCATTAATGGTTATGTTAATAGCAATTGATAATGGCTTTCAATCATGTATTCTTGCTCCCACAGAGATTTTAGCAAATCAACATTTTAAATCTCTTAGTGAACTATTAATTAATTTTGATATAAAAGTTAATCTACTAACTGGCTCTACCAAAACGAAGGACAGAAAATTAATTCATAATGATCTTTTAAGTGGTGAAACAAATATATTAGTTGGAACTCATGCGATTCTGGAGGACATTGTCCAGTTTAGAAATCTAGGCCTAAGTATAATAGATGAGCAACATAGATTTGGCGTTGCACAAAGAGCTAAACTTTGGAAAAAAAATAATCCACCTCCACACATACTTGTTATGACAGCAACTCCAATTCCAAGAACGCTAGCAATGAGTTTATATGGTGATTTAGACATATCGTCAATAAAAGAACTACCGCCAGGTCGAATAACCACAAAAACAGTTCATAAATATGATAAAAACAGACTTAATGTTTTTAAATTTTTAAAAGATCAAATTAAAAAAGGGAGACAAGTCTATCTTGTTTACCCTCTTATAAATGAATCAGAGAAATTAGATTATAAAGATTTAATGGATGGTTATGAAAGTGTAGTAAGAGAATTTCCACGACCAGATTTTCAGGTAAGTATAGTACATGGAAAAATGAACGCTAAAGATAAAGACTATGAAATGAAAAGATTCATTGAGAAAGAAACTCAAATTTTAGTGTCAACAACAGTAATAGAAGTTGGAGTTAATGTTCCAAATGCATCAGTTATGGTCATTGAGAGTGCAGAAAGATTTGGATTATCTCAATTACATCAATTAAGAGGGAGAGTTGGGCGAGGGAATGATGAAAGTTATTGTATTTTAATGACAAAAGACAAATTATCTGAAGACTCTAAACTTAGAATTGAGACAATGGTCAAAGTAAGTGATGGATTTAAGTTAGCAGAAGTAGACTTAAAACTTAGAGGTCCAGGAGATATGTTAGGAACAAGACAAAGTGGAATGCTTAAGTTTAAACTAGCTGATATTATATATGATACAGAAATACTAAATAATGCTCGTAATTCTGCAATTAACATATTAAGAGATGATCCTAGACTAAATAACAAAGAAAACTTACCTATTAGAACTGAAATCTCATCATCTTCAAATTCAAAGAATTTGTGGAGATATATTAGTTGATTAAGTATATTTGTCTAATAAAGTAACCCTGTGAAAATATCAATAAACTGGCTTAAGGAATACATTCAAACTGAATCAAACCCAGTAGAAATTTCTGAAATATTAACAAATTTAGGACTAGAAGTAGAAAAGATTGATTCTTTTGAATCAGTAAAAGGTGGTCTTGAGGGAGTAGTCGCCGGTAAAGTTATAAAATGTGAAAAGCATCCAAACGCTGATAGATTAAAGCTTACCTCTATAGATCTTGGAAACAATCAAATTTCAGAAATAGTTTGTGGTGCACCAAATATTGAGAAAGGCCAAATAGTCCCTGTAGCAGTAGTTGGATCAAAAATCTACACTAATGATGGCACAGAGATAAAAATTAAAAAATCAAAAATTAGAGGAGTTGTCAGTAATGGCATGGTATGTGCAGAGGATGAGATTGGTCTTGGTGACTCTCATGATGGAATTATGGTATTGGATAAAAATATTAAACCAGGAACTCCAATTAGTGATGTATTTAATATCGAAAGTGATAATATTCTAGAAATTGGATTAACTCCCAATAGGTGTGATGCAATGTCGCATTATGGTGTAGCAAGAGATTTAAGAGCATATTATGATTACAAGTCAATTAAAAGCAGGATTAATCTTCCATCAATCAATTCTTTTGAGTCAGTCAATATTGAAGAAGATTTTAACCTTGATGTAATAGACAAAGAAAAATGTCCTTTTTATTCAGGTTTGATTATAAAGGATATAGAAGTTAAAAAGTCCTCTGGCAAACTACAGAATAAATTAAAATCAATAGGACTAAAACCAATAAACAACATTGTAGATATAACAAACTTTGTAATGCATGAAATTGGACAACCACTTCATGCATTTGACTTTGATAAATTGAAAAATATAAATGTTAAATCATTAAAATCCGGAACTAAATTTAAAACTTTAGATGACGAAATAATTGAACTAAATAGTGATGATTTAATGATTTGTTCCGAAAATAAACCCCTATGTATTGCAGGAATATATGGTGGTCTAGACTCTGGAGTTTCAGATTCAACAAAAAATTTATTTTTAGAATCAGCAATATTTGATTCAGTAACAATAAGAAAGTCATCAAAAAGACATCAACTATTTACTGATGCATCATATAGATATGAGAGAGGTGTTGATCCAGAAAAAGTAATATATGCATTAAAAAGAGCAGCAGTTCTTATAAAAGACGATAATCCTGATTGTAAAATCTCTGAAGTTTTTGTAGAGGATAATAATAAATTAGAAAAAAAAGATATTTATCTCAGGTATAAAAGAATTGAAGATATATCTGGTCAAAAAATTGAAAATGAAGTTATTACTCAAATTTTAAGTTCTCTAGACTTTGAGATTTCAGGAATAACTGATGATGGTATTAATATAGTTTCACCATACTACAGACATGATGTCTATAGAGAAATAGATGTAATTGAAGAAATACTAAGAGTATATGGGTTTGACAATATTAAAATTAAGAACAAAATTTCAATGACTATTCCAGAAATTGGAAAAAATAAAATCAATGTTATTGAAACTATTATTAGTCATAATCTTGTTGGAATCGGATTCAATGAAATTATAAATAATTCCATTTGTTCTCCATCAATAAATAAGAGATATACTGATAAGCAAATTAGTATTTTGAATCCACAAGGAATTGAATTATCTAATTTAAGAGCTTCGCTCATTCCAAATATGTTAGAAACAATTAAACACAATTCTAACAGGCAGAATAGAAATCTTAAATTGTTTGAGTTTGGAAACAGTTACTCACTAGATAACGAGAATTACTATGAAAACAAAAGGCTTAATGTAGCGATTACCGGAAATGTATTTGAGGAAAACTGGATTGCAGAATATAAAGAAAACAGGTTTTATTATTTAAAAGGAGTTTCTAAAAATTTATTAGAAAAATTAAATATATCGAATGTAAAGTATGAGCTAGTTGAAGATGATATTTTTGAATTCAAACTCAAAATTTTAAATAATAAAAAAGAAGTTGGTTTTATTGGAGAACTTGATAAAGATTA
>CACJMJ010000017.1 GCA_902594485.1 uncultured Bacteroidota bacterium | reverse complement strand
AGCACTTTTGTTTTTAGATCGTATACTTCTATATTTTTATTTTTTGGTTCAATATACCCATCTTCAATAGAGCTTATAAAATTATCAGAAATTATAATAGTCTTATTTAATTGGTAATTTCCTGAATTTGAATCATAAATCTTTCCAGCATGGATATACTTATCCTGAGACAAAAGAGTTGATGTAACAAACAAAAAGAATATTAATTTTTTCATCATTATTTTTAACTAAAGTAAATGAAATGATGAATTATTCAAAAAAACTAATGATAGTATTAGTGATATAGTTTATCTGTTTTCTTGATAATTCAGTATGCATTGGTAAAGAAATAACCTGATTTTTAACTTCATTTGTTTCAGGAAAGTCTCCCTCTGAAAAGAATTCTTGTTTATATGCCTTTTGTTCATGGAAACCTAAAGGATAATATATTCCAAATGGTATATTGTTCTTCGATAAATGTTCTGCAAGCTCATCTCTATTTTCAGCTGGAACTTTAATTGTATACTGATGATAAACGTGAGACTCAATATCTGATTCTACAAATGGGGTTTTAATTTTTTCAATTTTTTCAAATGCTTGATTGTAAGAATTTGCTGATTCCTGTCTTCTTTTATTATACTTATCTAAATATTTTAATTTAACATTTAGAATAGCAGCTTGAATTGAATCAAGTCTTGAATTAACTCCAATTTCATCATGATAATACCTTTCATACATTCCATGGTTAACAATACCTCTCATTTTGTATGCTAGATTATCTGAATTAGTAAATATTGCGCCCCCATCACCATAACAGCCTAAATTTTTTGATGGAAAAAAAGATGTAGTTCCAATATCACCTATAGTTCCTGACATCTGTTTTTCTGAATTTGAAAACTTATATTTTGCTCCCAAGGCTTGAGCATTATCCTCAATTACTTGAAGATTGTTTTTGTTTGCAATTTCAATTATTTCTTCAATTCTACAAGACTGACCAAAAAGATGAACAGGAATTATGACTTTCGTTTTTTTAGTAATCTTACTTTCTATTAAGCTAGGGTCTATATTAAAAGTTTTAGGATCTATATCAACAATTACTGGTTTTAAGCCCAATAAAAGTATAACCTCAATAGTTGACGCAAATGAAAAGTTAGTTGTTATAACTTCATCTCCTCTTTTAAGGTCCAATGCCATTAGTGCAATTTGAAGAGCATCTGTTCCGTTTGCACAAGGTATAACGTGTCTGACATTTAGATAATTTTGTAAATTATTCTGAAACTCTTTAACAACAGGTCCATTTATGAAAGAGGAGGACTTAATTACTTTTTTAATCTCTCTGTTTATTTGCCACCTAATTTTTCTGTATTGACCATTGAGGTCAACCATATTAATTTTTTTCATTGAAAACAAAATTAAAAAAGTATTTTTGGAAAAAGGATTTAGTGAAATTAATTTATGATTTTTTTATTATTCTCGCATATATAATATGTCAACCTCTGAGGCTTATTTCCACTAAAGTTAACTTATCTTTTAGAGGGAGGGCAAAATCATTTGAAATTTTAGAAAAAGAGATTAACCCAAAAGAAAAAAATATTTGGTTTCATGTTTCTTCTTTAGGAGAATTTGAAATAGCTAAACCATTGATTAAGTCATTAAAAAAAAGGTTTAATGATCTAAAAATTATTGTTACATTTTTTTCTCCCTCAGGATATGAAAATTCAAAAAAATATAAATATGCAGATTCAAAAGTATATCTACCACTTGATAATTCTTATAATGCAAAAAGGTTTGTAAGAACTGTGAATCCCAGAATTGCAATTTTTATTAAGAACGATATTTGGTCTAATTATCTAAACTATTTAAAGAAGAATGGTACCATGATATACTCTGTATCTTCAAGATTTAATAAATCACAGTTTTATTTTAAATTTTATGGATACTGGTTTCTAAATCAACTAAAGAAAATAGACTTTTTTTATGTACAAGACAATAACTCAAAAAAAATACTTGAAAAAAACTCATTCAAAAATATTCAAATTTCAGGTGATTCAAGATATACTTCAGTTTTAGATACATTAAATAAAAACAAACGTATAGATAAAGTTGAAAAATTTATAAATGGTCAAAAGTGCTTTATCGCTGGAAGTATATGGGAAAATGATATTGAATTGATTGATAAAGTTCTAAAGAGTAATATGAAGTCTATCATAGCTCCTCACGATATATCTGTAGATTTTATAACAAGTTTAAATAAAGAATATGGGGATAAATGCATCACTTTATCAAATCTAGAGAATGAGAATGATTTCAAAAAAAATATATTAATAATTGACTCAATAGGTATTTTAAAATATTTGTATAGATATGCACACATTGTCTATATAGGAGGTGGAATGGGATATAATGGCCTTCACAATATACTTGAACCAGCAGTTTTTTCAATTCCAGTTTTAATTGGTAAAAATTTTAAGGGTTTTGCTGAAGCTGAAGATTTAACTTTATTAGGTGGAGTATTTTCAGTAAGTAATCCTAATGAGTTCTACAAATGCTTTAACAAGCTTAACGATTCAGAAGAGCTTAGAAATAAATCTGGAGAAATTAACTCAAGCTATATCCAAAAAAATGTTCAAAAAAATAAAGTGTTTATTGATTCATTAGTAGAAAAAATAGAGTATTTATAAATTAAAAAATTAAATTTGAAGTATGTTAAAAAAGTCAATTTTGATGATATTATTCTTGTCATCTATTTATTCTTGCAATCAACAAGCTGAGTCACCAAGTATTATTATGATGATTGGTGATGGTATGGGAGTATCACAAGTTTCAACAAGTATGTATTCAAGTGATAATTATACTCCTCTTGAAAGATCTCAATATGTTGGATTAAGTAAGACTCACTCACTTGACGATCTGGTGACTGATTCTGCTGCAAGTGGAACAGCATTATCTTCTGGTGTAAAAACATATAATGGAGTTTTAGGATTAGATAAGGACTATAATCCTGTAAAATCAATTCTAGAAATTTCTAGAGATAAAGGCTATATGACTGCAATTATAGTTACCTCTACTATTGTGCATGCCACACCAGCAGCTTATTTTTCAAAATCAAGGAGCAGATACGAGTATGATAATATTGCTGATGAATTATCTAAAAGCGGTATCAATTTTTTTGTTGGCGGTGGAGAAAGATACTTTAATGATAGAGATGATAAAAGAGATATAATTAATGAGATGGTGGATTATAAATTTGTGAATAATATAGAAGATTACGAAAATACTGAGTCAAAAAATATTGGTTTTTTTACAGCTTATGATGATCCTGTAGAAAAGTATCTTGGTAGGGAACCATCTCTTGATGATTTAATTGTGGTGACTCTTCAAAAACTTAAAAGTTTCAACAAACCTTTCTTTCTTTTAATTGAGGGATCTCAAATTGATTGGGCAGAACATGATAATGATCCTGAATATCTTCTCAGTGAAATGTTAGAATTTGACGCTGCTATTGAAAGCTCTTATAACTTTGCTGAAAAAAATAAAAACACCTTAGTAGTAGTAACTGCAGATCATGAAACTGGAGGTCCTTCTATTGTTGATGGTAATTTGGAAGAATCCATTACAAAAATTGAATACTCATCAGAGAACCATACGGCTGAAATGGTTCCAGTATATAGTTTTGGTTACAATTCTTCATACTTTACAGGTGTTTATGATAATACTAAAATTTTTGATAAATTGAGAGCAATCATAGAAAAATGAAAAAAATACTTTTAGTTTTTGTATTATTTACTTTATCATGCGAAACTGAGCCTACTAATGTTGATGTCTTAATTAGAGGTGGTGTTATTCATGATGGCACTGGAATGACAGGATATGTTGGTAATGTTGCTATAAATAATGACACAATTTTTTATGTAGGGAAAAAAGATAATTTTATCGCTAATCAAACAATTGATGCTTCAGGAAAAGTAGTTTCTCCAGGTTTTATAAACATGCTTAGTTGGGGATATAATACCTTAATGCAAGATGGAAGATCCTTAAGCGATTTAAAGCAAGGAGTTACATTAGAGGTTTTTGGTGAAGGCACTTCTCCTGGACCCCGTGGATCTATAAATACTAATAACTATGTTTCTTTTGGTGAAGCAATGGAGAATTTAGAGTCAAGTGGAGTATCAACAAATATTGCTTCATACCTTGGTGCTGCAACAGTTAGAATTCAAGAAATTGGGTATGCTAATAGAAAGGCTACTCCTAATGAAATGGAATCAATGAGAAATATTGTTAAGCTTGCTATGATGCAAGGTGCAATTGGTATTGGATCCTCTTTGATTTATGCTCCTGGAGATTATGCAGATACGGATGAATTAGTTGAACTATCAAAGATTGCATCTTCTTATGGTGGAAGATATATTTCTCATATGAGAAATGAGGACTTTAGAGTTCTTGAAGCCGTTGATGAATTACTTGAAATTGCTGAAAGAGCTGCTATACCTGCTCAGATATATCATCTGAAAACATCTAGAAAACCTAATTGGCATTTATTAGATTCAGTAATTAATAAAGTTGAAACTGCAAGAGAAGATGGACTAAGAATAACTGCTGACATGTATACCTATCCTGCTTCTTCTACAGGCCTGACAGGTGTTATACCTACTTGGGTGCAAGAAGGTGGAAGACAAGCATGGATCAATCGTATGAAAAAACCAGATGTAAGGGAGAGGCTTTTTGAAGATATTAGAAAAGAACTTTCAGAACAACCACCTGAGGATATTTTAATGGTTGGTTTTAATAAACAATCTATGTCAAATAAATACCGAGGTATGACTATTGCCGAGGCAGCAGAATTAAGAGGTGAGTCTCCTGAAGAGGCTATAGTTAATTTAATAATTGAAGATGGAAGTAGAATCCAATGTATATATTTTAGCATGTCTGAAGAAAATGTAAGAAAGAAGATTATGCTACCATGGGTTTCTTTTGACTCAGATGCTGGATCTTATTCAGATATTTCAAAAGACTTTATAACACATCCTAGAGCTTTTGGAAGTTTTGCTAGGGTTCTTGGTAAATATGTAAGAGATGAGAAATTAATTACAATGGAGGAAGCTATTAGAAGATTAACTGGATTTCCTGCAAATAATCTAGGTATTAAAAATAGAGGATATTTAAAACCTGGTTATTTTGCAGATGTTGTAGTTTTTGACCCAGAACTAATTGAGGACAAAGCAACTTTTGAGAAACCACTTCAGTTTGCTGTTGGAGTTGAAGATGTATTTGTAAATGGTGTACAAGTATTATCTGGAAGTGAGCATACAGGTGAATATCCTGGTAGATTTGTTAAAGGAGCAGGTTATAGCCCCTCTAACTAAAATAGTGCGGGTGAAGGGACTCGAACCCCCATGCTGTTAGGCACTAGATCCTAAGTCTAGCGTGTCTACCAATTTCACCACACCCGCAAAAGGTGAACAAATATAAATAAGTTTTTAAAAATACATCAACTATGAGCACATTATCTGAAAAGGAAAAAAGTAATTACTTAAAAGAGTTATTTGAATTTTTAAAATTGCCATCCATAAGTGCAGATTCTAAGTTCTCAGATTTTATGAATACAACTGCAAATTGGCTATCAAACGAGCTTTTAAAGTCTGGTTGTGATTCAGCAAATGTTTATAAAACTAATGGGCATCCTATAGTTTATGGTGAAAAAATAGTCAACCCTTCATATCCTACAATTCTTGTGTATGGTCATTATGATGTACAACCACCAGATCCATTAGATCTTTGGACTAATCCTCCTTTTGAGCCAGTTATAAAGAAAACCCATGTTCATCCAGAAGGTGGTAAGGAAAAATATATTAATAGATTCCAGGACAGTAAAGAGGACGTTGCATTCAAATCTACAGTTGTCGCAAAAAAAACATTATTAGCAGGATTTACTACTGTCAGAGATGTTGGAGGTTCAGGAGTCAATATTGCACTTCGAAATGCAATTAATCGAGGCCTTGTAGATGGTCCAAGAATTTTTACTTCAGGAAAAACTATTGCTACAACTGGTGGTCATGGAGATCCAACGAATGGATACAGACCAGATTTAGTTGATGATCCAGGTCCACAAGATGGTGTTGTTAATTCAATAAGTGATGCAAGAAAAGCTGTTAGATATAGATATAAAAATGGTGCAGATTTAATTAAAATTACAGCAACCGGTGGAGTTATGAGTATGGCGAAAAATGGACAAAACCCCCAATTTACAGAGGAAGTTATGAAGGCTATTGTACGTACAGCAAATGACTATGGTATGCATGTCGCAGCTCATGCTCACGGTGACGAAGGTATGTTTAGAGCAGTAAAAGCAGGTGTAAAAACAATAGAGCATGGATCAATCATGAAGGAAAGAACAATGAAGCTTATGAAAGAAAAAAATGCCTATTTAGTCCCAACAATAAGTGCAGGAGAACATGTTGCAAAAATGGCAAGTATTCCAGGATATTATCCCGAGATAATTATTCCTAAAGCATTAGAGGTTGGCGTTCAAAATAAGGCATCTACAAAAAAGGCATATGAAATGGGTGTACCAATCTCTTTTGGAACAGACGCTGGTGTTTTTCCTCATGGAGATAATGCAGGAGAATTTGTTTATTGGGATGAAATAGGGATTCCTACTGAGTATTCTTTAAGGGCGGCAACTATAACTAATGCAAAACTTTTAAATATGGAGAATTTGTTAGGACAAATTAAAAAAGGTTTTTATGCTGATATAATTGCTACCAATGATAGCCCTCATGAAGATATCTCTACTTTAAAGAATGTTGTCTTTGTAATGAAAGATGGAAAAGTTTATAAGAAATAGTCTTAAATTTTGTCTACAGCTATATTTCTATCTATTTTCCTAATTAGTCCTTGGAGAGTATTACCAGGACCTACCTCATAAAACTCTTTAACTCCATCTTTTATCATTTTATTAATACTCTGGTTCCAAAGTACAGCTCCAGTTAGTTGTCTTAATAAATTTATTTTAATTTTTGATGGATCCTGTTCAGGCTTTCCAGTAAAATTCTGATAGATCGGACAATAAGGTTTTCTAAATTCAGTTTTATCAATACCTTTTTTTAATTCATCAGCGGCAGAGCTCATTAACTCGGAATGGAATGCCCCGCTAACGGGAAGTATTAATGCTCTTCTTGCACCTTTTTCTTTTAATATTTCACAAGCTTTTTCAACAGCTTTAATCTCACCTGAAATTACTAGCTGCCCAGGACAATTATAATTTGCTGGTTTAACTATTCCATCAACATCATTACAAGATGATTCAATAATTTCATCAGGTAAGCCAAGAATTGCAGCCATAGTACCTTCTGTATTTTGACATGCCTTTTGCATTGCATTGGCTCTAATTGAAACTAATTTTAAACCATCTTCAAAACTTATTGAATTTGATGCAGCAAGAGCAGAAAACTCACCCAAAGAGTGACCAGCAAATACATCAGGATTAAATGATTTGGTTGTTAGAGCTAATATAACTGAATGAATAAAGATTGCAGGTTGAGTTACTCTAGTTTGAAGTAGATCTTCACTTGTCCCTTCAAACATTAACTCCGTTATATCAAAATTCAAGATTTCATTAGCTTTTTTAAATAGAGCTCTTGAATCAATTATTTCATTGTAAAGGCTCTGCCCCATTCCTGGTTTTTGAGATCCTTGACCGGGAAACACATATGCTTTCATATTATTTTTTTATATAGGTTAAGAAGGAATACTTAATCTTTTTATCTCCATCAAGTTCATGAACATCATCTTTAATAAGTTTAAATTTCTCCTCTGGAATTTCTGGAAAAAATGCATCTCCTTTATAATTCTTATATACCCTGGTTAACTCAATTTTATCAACTAAATCTATAGTTTGAGAATATATTTCTCCTCCTCCAATAATAAATGGTTGTGAATCATTAGAACAATGGGTAAGAGCCTCTTCAATACTTTCACAAACTATAATTCCTTCATGATTATAATCAGTATTCCTAGTTACAACTATATTTAATCTGTTAGGTAATGGATTTGGAAGAGATTCAAAGGTTTTTCTTCCCATTATTACTGCATGGTTTAAAGTAAGTTCCTTAAACCTCATCAAATCTTTTGGTATATGCCAAATAAGTTTATTATTATTTCCTATAACATTATTATTGGATGCCGCTGCAATAATTGTAAGTTCGTTAGTCATCTATTAAACCGAAATTTTACCTTTTATTGGGGGATGAGAGTTATAATCTAGTATCTCAATATCTTCAAATTTAAAATCTTCTAGACTCTTAACATCTTTATTTAATTTTAATGTTGGAAGTGGCATTGGCTCTCTTGTCAATTGAAGCTTTACTTGCTCAAGATGATTTAAATATATGTGAGTATCACCAAATGTATGTATAAAGTCTCCCGGATCATACCCACAAACTTGAGCAATCATGTGAGTTAGAAGAGAATATGATGCAATATTAAAAGGGACACCCAAAAAAACATCAGCACTTCTCTGATACATCTGACATGACAACTTATTATCAGAAACATAAAATTGAAAAAAAGCATGGCAAGGAGGTAAAGCTGCCTTACCATTTTTAACATTTTCTTCAAAAGACTTTTTACTATCTGGGATTATGTTTGGATTCCACGCAGTTACAATCATTCTTCTACTAAAAGGGTTCGTTTTTAATGAATTTATTACATCATTAAGTTGATCAACCCCATCACTGTTCCAGTTTCTCCATTGGTGCCCATAAATAGGTCCTAGATCTCCATTTTTATCTGCCCATTCATCCCATATAGTAACTCCATTATCTTTTAGATACTTAATATTTGTCTCACCATTTATAAACCATATTAGTTCATGAATAATTGATCTTAAGTGTAATTTTTTTGTGGTTACTAAAGGAAAACCATCTTGAAGATTAAATCTCATTTGATGTCCAAATACACTTATTGTTCCTGTACCTGTTCTGTCTTTTTTTTCAACACCATTTTCTTTTATATGTTTGAGTAAATCTAGGTATTGTTTCATTTTATACTTTTTCTAAGGTTAAGTTCATCTCTAAGTTTAGCTGCCATCTCATAGTCTTCGTTTTCAATACTATTTTCAAGCATCTTTTTAATTTTATTAGTTGAGATTTTCTTTATGTCTTTTGGTTTATGAAATTTTTTTTCTGATTCTTTACTGTCAAAAAAATTATTATCAGTAAGATTTACTTCTTCTGAATACTTTAAATCATCCTCAAAGCCAGCCTCATCTAAAATATTTTTTTTAACAAAAATGGGTGCATTAAATCTTAATGATAATGCAATTGCATCAGATGTTCTTGAGTCAATCTTGATTACTTTATCATTCTCCTCACATACAATATTTGAGAAAAAAACACCATCAGTTAGTTTATTAATAATGATATGATTTAGTTTGATCCCAAACTTGTCAGCAAATCTCTTAAATAGCTCATGTGTAAGTGGTCTCGAAGTTTTAATTTTTTTTTCTAATCCAATTGCAATTGCTTGAGCTTCAAATCCTCCAATTACAACTGGTAGTTTTCTATTACCATTTGTTTCCTGAAGTATAAGAGCAAATGCACCTGAGGTATTATCACTGTAAGAGATTCCTTGAATTTTTAACTCTACTAATTCCATTCAAAACTATAATGGCACAAATTAATTAAATAAAATTTAAATCTCATTAGAGCACTATAGGAAATATTTTTTTTATCATTAAATTCGCATAAAATTATTCTATATGAAAACAGTGCAGTTTAGACAGGCAATATGTGAGGCTATGTCAGAAGAGATGAGAAGAGATGAGACTATCTACTTAATGGGGGAGGAAGTTGCTGAATATAATGGAGCGTACAAAGCTTCCAAAGGAATGCTTGATGAATTTGGAGAATTAAGAGTAATAGACACACCAATATCAGAAGCTGGATTTTCGGGTGTTGGAGTTGGCTCAACGATGGTAGGGGCAAGGCCAATTATTGAATTTATGACATTTAATTTTTCTTTAGTAGGGATTGACCAAATCATTAATAATGCTGCAAAGATCAGACAAATGTCTGGAGGTCAATTTCCATGTCCAATAGTGTTTAGAGGCCCTACTGCTTCTGCTGGTCAACTAGGGGCAACACACTCACAAGCATTTGAAAGTTGGTTTGCAAATTGTCCTGGGTTAAAAGTAATTGTGCCATCAAACCCTTATGATGCAAAGGGATTATTAAAGTCTGCGATTAGAGATGATGATCCTGTAATTTTTATGGAATCAGAACAAATGTATGGTGATAAAGGAGAAATTCCTGAGGGAGAATACACACTGCCAATTGGAGTTGCAGATATTAAAAGAAAAGGAAAAGACGTTACTATAGTATCATTTGGAAAAATAATAAAAGAAGCATATAAAGCAGCTGATATTCTTGAAAAGGAAGGTATTGAATGTGAGATTATAGACTTAAGGACTCTAAGACCAATAGACTATGATACAGTTTTAGAGTCAGTAAAAAAGACTAATAGACTTGTAATTCTTGAAGAAGCTTGGCCTTTTGGAAATATTTCAACTGATATATCACACAAAGTTCAAAATGAAATTTTTGATTTTTTAGATGCACCTGTTGAAAAAGTGAATAATGCAGATACTCCAACACCTTATTCCCCAGTTCTATTAGAAGAGTGGCTTCCCAATAGTGATGAAGTAATTAAGGCAGTTAAAAAAGTTCTATATATTTAACCGACTAGTAGTGGTGCTATTACTAGAGCAACAACAGCAATTAATTTTAAAAGAATATTAAGTGATGGACCAGACGTATCTTTAAAAGGATCACCAACGGTATCGCCAACAACTGCAGCTTTGTGAGCTTCAGTACCTTTTCTTCCATCTTCCTCAATCATTTTTTTTGCATTATCCCATGCACCACCAGCATTTGATTGAAAAATTGCCATTAAAACACCACATGATGTAACTCCAGCTAAAAGACCTCCAAGCATTTCTGCACCACCAGCAAATCCAATTATAACTGGAACTGATATAGCCATTAAGCCTGGAAGAACCATCTCTCTTAATGCAGCTTGTGTAGAAATTTCAACACATTTGCTATATTCTGCAACACCATCAGCATCATTAAAAATCTTTAAATCTTCTTTTGATGCCTTAGAAAGATCTGAATCATACTTTCTCATTACTTCAAGTGCTGCTTTCAATTTTGGAAGGTCTTTAAATTGTCTTCTCACTTCCTCAATCATACTCATTGCTGCTTTACCAACTGCCTTCATCGAAAGAGCTGAAAAAACAAATGGTAACATTGCACCGAGTAAAAGTCCAGCCATTACAATAGGTTTTGAGATGTCAATTGCAGTAATTTGAGCAGTTTGCATATATGCTGCAAATAAAGCTAGAGCTGTTAGAGCAGCTGATGCTATAGCAAAACCTTTTCCTATTGCAGCGGTTGTATTTCCAACTGCATCAAGCTTATCTGTTCTCTCTCTAACTTTAGGATCTAATTCTGCCATTTCTGCAATACCTCCAGCATTATCAGAAATAGGTCCATACGCATCAACTGCTAACTGAATACCAGTATTAGCAAGCATACCAACAGCAGAAATCGCTATACCATAAAGGCCAGCAAATTCGTAAGAAATTAATATTGCAGCACAGATGAAGATTATAGGAAGAGCAGTAGAAATCATTCCGACACCAAGACCACTTATAATTGTGGTTGCAGGGCCAGTTTCTGATTGTTCAACTATTGATAAAACTGGTTTCTTTCCAGTTGCAGTATAATATTCTGTTACCTTACCAACTGCAAGACCTGCTATTAAACCACTTATTGTAGCAGCGAAAACTCCAACTGAAGTGTACTCAGTACCACTAAAAACCCAGGACTCTGGTAGTAAATATTGGATTAAGAACCAAGTTACAGCAATCATTAATCCAGCTGAAACGAATTCACCCATATTTAAGGCCTTGTGAGGATCACCACCTTCTTTAACCTTTACAAAGAAAGTTCCTATTATAGACATTATGATTCCGGATGCAGCTATAAATAATGGAAGTAATACTGCATTAATTTCAATTCCAGAAAATTCGTTTAAACCAACAAAGGCTGCACCTAATACCATTGCCCCTATAATTGATCCTACAAAAGATTCAAATAAATCTGCTCCCATTCCAGCAACATCTCCAACATTATCTCCAACATTATCAGCAATAGTTGCAGGATTCAAAGGATGATCTTCTGGGATTCCAGCTTCAACTTTTCCAACCAAGTCAGCTCCAACATCTGCAGCTTTAGTATATATTCCACCACCAACTCTAGCAAATAATGCAATAGATGAAGCACCTAATGAAAATCCAGATAAAACCTGTATGACAGTATTTATATCAGTAAACATTGGTCTATAAATAATAAATAGAGAACCAACTCCTAATACACCTAAACCGACTACACCCATTCCCATTACAGAACCACCAGAAAACGCAATTTCGAGTGCTTTTCCAAGGGAGTCTTGAGCAGCATTTGTAGTCCTTACATTAGCCTTTGTTGCTACCTGCATGCCAATAAAACCTGCAAGACCAGAACATAATGCTCCAACAACAAAAGATACTGCAACTAACCAGCTGCTTCCTTCATTAATACCTTTAAAGGCAAGTAATACAGCAGTGATAATCACAAAAACTGATAATATTTTATACTCAGCTTTTAAAAATGCCATTGCACCATCCGCAATATTTTTTGCAATTTTTGCCATTTTTGCATTTCCAACTTCTTTCTTTGAAACTGATGAATTTTTAATAAAAACAAATATTAACGCGATAATACCAGCTAGGGGGATAAGATTTATGTAGTCCATTTTTTAAATTTTTTCCAAATATAATACAATGCTAAAAATGGAAAGCAAAAATATGTAGAAAGATATAATTAAAGTTCCTTTTTAATTAATTTAAGGATAGTCTCATAATCTGATTTATTTTCAACAAAATCAAGATCATCAACATTAATTTTTAAAAGTTTACCACTGTCATAGTTTGTAATCCAAGCCTCATATCGTTCATTAAGTCTGCTTAAATACTCAATACTTATTGTCTTTTCATAGTCTCTTCCTCTTTTATGAATTTTATTCACAAGGTTAGGAATACTACTTTGAAGGTAGACTAGTAAATCGGGTGGTTTAACCAAATTAAGCATCGTATCAAATAGAGATAAGTAATTCTCATAATCCCTTTGTGGCATTAGACCCATTGCATTTAAATTTGGAGCAAATATGAAAGCATCTTCGTATATAGTTCTGTCTTGAATGACATTTTCTTTAGTATTGTCAATTGATACTAATTGTTTAAATCTACTGTTAAGAAAATAAATCTGAAGATTAAATGACCACCTCTCCATATGATTATAAAAATCATCGAGGTAAGGATTAGCAATGACGTCTTCATAATAGGCTTTGTATTTTAAACTCTTAGAAAGTTGTTTTGTAAGACTTGTTTTACCAGCACCAATATTTCCAGCAATTGCTATTCTCATAATTCTAGCCAAAATAACAGTTTTTTTTAAAAAAAAAACAGAATAATTTGAAATAAAAATTTTTTATTTAATTTTGTATCAAATAGAGGAAGGATTTGACTGATTGCAACCTCTTAAAAAAATTGCTAAAGCAGTAATTCTTTTACAAGCAATCATTCACTTTTTTTCTCACAAACTAATTTTATGTCGTATCTATTTACGTCTGAATCTGTGAGTGAAGGGCACCCTGATAAAGTCTCAGATCAAATAAGTGATGGAATTCTTGATAATTTCTTAGCTTTTGATCCTAATAGTAAAGTTGCTTGTGAAACATTAGTAACTACTGGTCAAGTCATACTTTCTGGAGAAGTATCAAGTAATACTTATTTAGATGTTCAAGAGATAGCCAGAGACATCATAAAAGATATAGGATATAACGATGATCAGTATAAATTCTCTGGAGAGTCATGTGCAGTAATGTCTTTAATTCATGAGCAGTCAGAAGATATTCTTCGAGGAGTTGAAAGAAACATAAAAGAAGATCAAGGAGCTGGTGATCAAGGAATAATGTTTGGTTATGCATGTAATGAAACTGAAAATTCAATTCCTCTAACTTTAGATATTGCAAATAGACTTTTACTAGAGCTCTCAAAACTTAGAAGATCTAAAGAAATTTCGTATTTAAGGCCAGATTCAAAATCTCAAGTAACTATTGAGTACGACGATAATGACATCCCCATAAGGATAGACACAATTGTTGTTTCTACTCAACATGATGAATTCGATAGTAATGATGAAAAAATGCTTAATAAAATTAGGGAGGATATAATCAAAATTTTAATTCCAATAGTAAGAGATACATATAAACCTGAAATTCAAAAATTATTTAATGATGACATTAAATTCTACGTAAATCCAACAGGAAAATTTGTCATTGGCGGTCCACACGGTGATACTGGCTTGACTGGTCGAAAAATTATAATTGATACATATGGAGGTAGAGGAGCTCATGGAGGAGGTGCTTTTAGTGGGAAAGATCCAAGTAAAGTTGACAGGAGTGCAGCATATGCAGCAAGACATATTTCAAAAAATCTTGTAAAGGCTGGTGTGTCTGATGAAATATTAATCCAACTTGGCTATGCTATTGGAGTAGCTGAACCGGTATCAATCAATGTAGATACTTGCGGTAAGTCTAAAATCAAAATTTCAGATTCAAAACTATCGGAAATAGTAAACGAAATATTTGATTTAAAACCTCATTCGATAGAATCAAGATTCAAACTTAGAGACCCTATATATCTTGAAACTGCATCATATGGTCATATGGGTAGAAAATCTGAAAAAAAAACCAAGACATTTAATTCTAAATACTCTGGAATTAAGAAAATAGAAGTTGAACTATTCCCTTGGGAAAAATTAGAGTATGTAAATCAATTAATTAAAACACTTAAATTATGAGTCAAAATGATCAAACCTTAGCATTACATGCTGGGCATAACACAACTAGAACAGAGGGAACTAGAGCAGTTCCAATTTATCAAACAACATCATATGTTTTTGATGATACTGACCATGCAGCAAAGTTATTTTCACTTGCTGAACCTGGTTATATATATACAAGGCTAAATAATCCCACAGCAGATGTCCTTGAGCAAAGGTTAGCATCTTTAGAGGGAGGGATAGCTGCGGTTGCAACATCATCTGGATCAGCAGCTCTAGCTACAACATTATTGACACTTTTAAAGACAGGGGACCATATTGTATCTTCTAATAGCCTTTATGGTGGTACATATAATTTACTTAATGTAACATTACCTCGATATGGAATAACAACAACTTTTGTTGATCCTAATGAGGTTGATAGTTTCTCTAACGCGATTAATGAAAATACTAGAGCTATTTACATTGAAAGTATGGGAAATCCAAAGTTAGATGTACTAGATATTGAATCAATTTCAAAAATTGCAAAAAAAGCTAAAATCCCGCTAATTGTTGATAATACGGTAGCTACTCCATATTTATTAAAACCTATAAATTATGGTGCTGATATTGTTATTCATTCTACTACTAAATATATTACCGGTAATGGAACCTCAATTGGTGGAATAATAATTGATGCTGGTAATTTTGATTGGAGTAGTGGACTATTTGATGAATTTACGGAACCATCAGCAGGATACCATGGGTTAGTTTATCATGATGCATTAGGTCCAGCAGCCTTTATTGCAAAAGTTAGGATTGAGGGTCTAAGAGATCTTGGAAGTGCTCCAAGTCCTTTCAACTGTTTTCAAACAATACAGGGGCTAGAGACCTTATCTGTCAGAATTAAAAAACATTCTGAGAATGCACTAAAGGTTGCAGAGTGGTTGGAAAAACAAAGTCAAGTTGCATGGGTAAATTACCCCGGGCTTAAGTCCTCAAAATATTATAAATTATCACAAAAATACTTGAAAAATGGTCAAAGTGGAATTGTAACATTTGGATTAAAGGGTGGATTTGACTCTGCAAAAAAATTAACTGATAGTACTAAAATATTTTCTCTATTAGCTAATTTTGGAGATTCTAAGTCTTTAATTATTCACCCCTCAAGTACTACACACCAACAATTAAATGAGGAGCAACAAAAGTCAACAGGAGTAACTTCTGATTTAGTAAGATTGAGTATTGGTCTTGAAGATCCAGATGACTTGATTGAAGATTTGAAAAATGCGCTAAAATCTTTGTAGATATTGAAAGATGAACTAAAAAAGATACTAATTGAAGACTTTGAAACCTCATCAGGCAATAAATTTCAAAGTTTTCAATTAACCTATCAGTTTTTTGGAAAGAAATTAGGCACTGCTCCAATTATTCTTATTAATCATGCGCTAACCGGGAATTCTCTTGTATGTGGAAAAAATGGATGGTGGAGTGAAATTGTGGGTATCGATAAATCAATTGATCTTAATAGATACACTGTATTATGTATTAACATACCAGGAAATGGATTTAATCAAAATAACTTTGATTACAGTTTAGAATTAAACTTAGGAGATATAGCACATCTATTTATTAAAGTTTTAGAAAAGTTGAAAATTTCTAAACTATATGCTATAATTGGTGGATCTATTGGAGGATGTTTATCATGGGAAATGGCTGCAATAAAAAATGATATAGCAGATAAGATTATCCCTATTGCTTCTGATTGGAAAGCAAATGATTGGTTATTAGCTAATACCTTTTTACAGGATAGAATTTTAGAAAACTCAAGAGACCCTGTCGGAGATGCTAGAATTCATGCAATGTTGTTCTACCGAACACCTGAGTCTCTAAATCAAAGATTCTCAAGATCAAAGAACATTGAAAAAGCAATATATAATGTTGAATCTTGGCTTGATCATCATGCAGTAAAACTTCATCAAAGGTTTAGTCTTAATTCTTATAAATTTTTAAACAATCTTTTAAGATCTACTGATATTACAAGAGATGATTTAAATTTAGAGTCTATAATTAAGCCCTCAAAATCAGAAATTCATATAATATCAGTAGACTCAGATATTTTCTTTTTACCTGATGAAGATAAAATCACTACCTCAAGGCTAAAAAAAGAAGATGTAAAAATTGAAAACCATATTATTGAATCAATTCATGGTCATGATGCTTTTTTAATTGAATCAAAACAAATTTCAGATATCTTTATTAAAATTTTAAAATAATGGCAATTTATTTAGACAGAATTAATGACAAGTATTTATTTGAACTTTCAAATGAAAATGGACACAAGGTTTTACTAGATCGAAAATATTCACCAGATTATAATGTCCAAGGGGCAAGTCCTATGGAATTATTATTAATGGGAGTAGCTGGATGTAGTAGTATTGATGTTATTTCAATATTAGAGAAACAAAAGCTAAATCCAGACTCTTATAAAATGGAAGTTGAAGGGGAAAGAGAGTCTACACCAGGTAAACCCTGGAAAAGTATCCATGTGAAACTGTATATTGAAGGTAACATTCCAAGTGATAAAATTATTCGTGCTGCAGCTTTGAGCTTTGATAAATATTGTTCAGTTTCCAAAAACCTAGAGAAGTCAACATCAATTGATCACTCAATTTATCTCAACGGGTCTTTAATCAAAAAATAGGATAAAAAGTTTGTTTTTATTGATACCTATTATACTTTTGTAAATTATGAACAACAAGTTTAATTTTTATTTTAACTATTATTTCTACTTCCTAGACCAGAAGGCAGGATAACTATGTAATTAAAAATTAAAATATTATAGTCCTGTCAAATCAGGACTTTTTTTTTATATGAAAGTATCAATTCAAGGAATCAAAGGATCATTCCACCATAAGGTGACAGCTGAGTACTTTAGTTCATTCGAATTAAATGAATGTTCAACCTTTGATAAACTTGTCAAGTCTGTTATTAATGAAGATTCTGATTATGGTGTGATGGCTATTGAGAACTCTATAGCCGGGTCAATACTTCCTAATTATGCTTTAATAGATGAATATAATTTGTCAATAACTGGTGAATATAGTCTTAGTATTGATCATAATCTAATGTGTCTTTCTGGTCAAAGTATTGATGAAATAATGGAAGTTCATTCTCATCCAATGGCTTTGCTTCAGTGCACAAAATTTTTTACTAAATATCCCAATATAAGGCTAATCGAAAGTGAGGATACAGCTTTATTTGCTAAAAGAATCAGTGAAAATCAAATTAATGGAGTGGGAGCAATAGCTAGTAAAGAAGCAGCTGAGATATATGATTTAGAGATTTTGAATTCCTCAATACAAACAATCAAGAATAATATGACAAGATTTGTCATAGTTGAAAAGAATAAGAAACATATACCAAATTTTAATAAAGCTGCTCTCAAGTTTATCCTTGATCATAAAAGAGGTAGTCTAGCATGATCATCATCTTCTTTGTCCATAACTGTCTTACCTAACATAAAAGATGAAATATGTGAAAGATGAGACACATAGGCAATATGTTTATCGTGTTCTTTTGAATTCATTGTTTTTATACTCATCCCTAGTGATTTAATGATTTTTTTTGCATCTAATAATAAATTTGGATCTGTTTTTTCAGTATCACATAAAATCATAACCTTGTCATTAAATAAGTCTTTTTTTGCTGAATTAGGTCCAGAAAACTCGGTTCCAGCAATTGGATGAGCAGCTAAATAATTCTTTCTGTTTTGATGATTCTCAACTGAATTACAGATTTGAAATTTTGTAGAACCTAGATCAATTATTAGTGTCTTATCAGATGTTTTATTCAAATAGTCAGAAAGTTGATTTTTAATTGACTCAACGGGTATTGCAAGAAATATAAAATCAAATTCAGAGATAAATTCTTCATCAAATTTTACATCAATAATTTTATTTTTTAGACAGTA
>CACJMJ010000016.1 GCA_902594485.1 uncultured Bacteroidota bacterium | reverse complement strand
AATGAGCAGTATCTTGAAGATATTATACTTCATAATGTTTCAGATGATGAGATTAATCGTCTTGTAATTAAAGCTGAAAGTGGAGAGGTTAGGAATGAGAACGATAATTACCTTCAACTAATTTTAAAAAATGGAAATAGATATGAGGATGTTATTGCTTCAACTGCAGCTGATAAACAGAAATACCCTCATACTAGAGCTTCCTTCGAAGAGTATATATTAAACATTGATATATCAGACTTCAATAATGTAGATCTAGAGGAAGAAACTTATAAGTCTACTTATAAAATGCAAAAAATCAATCAGCTTAAACAGAGCTCAGATACATTATTTTCAAAATTTGAGGAAGATAAAATAATATTTGCTAAAAGTTTTGTTAGTGGTCACACCATCAAAAAACTCCCTAATTTAAATCCAGATCAGATTGAATTAGAGGAAGACTATGTTCAAGAATCTTTTCTACAACTTCTAGACAATCCTGAGACATATGAGGTTAATGGTGTTCTAGCAATGGCTGATGAAGAGGTTGATATATATTTAAGACAATTATCAAATAAGAAAAAGACTTTTTTCTTACAACAAAAATTAATCAACCTACATAAGCTTACGATTAATGAAAGGTATAGTTTGATATTTGCTTGTATTTTTTTATTTCTTATAGGTGCATCTTTAGGTGCAATAATTCGAAAAGGAGGGCTAGGTCTTCCCTTAGTCTTATCAATAGTTATCTTCTTAACATATCACTATATTGGAGTATTTGGAAAAAATGCTGCTGAAGATAGTTCTATAAGTCCTTTTATTGGTAGTTGGATTTCTACATTTACCATTGCTCCTTTTGCAATTTATTTGACAATGCTAGTATCAACAGATAGAGTAATTAGGTTCTCTCTATTTGATAAGGCAATTGAACTTTTTAATAAAATCAAAACAAAAAATGACTGAAATAAAATTAGATAAAATTGAGGATGCTATTGAATCAATTAAAAAAGGTGAAATAATAATTGTTGTTGATGATGAAGATAGAGAAAATGAAGGTGACTTTATTACAGCTGCTGAAACAATTGACGCCTCAAAAATTAATTTTATGGCCAAAAATGGTAGAGGTCTAATTTGTGTGCCTATGTCAGAGAGACTTTGCTCAGATCTAAATCTAGAAAAAATGGTTCCAAATAATACAGATCCATTAGAAACTGCATTTACAGTTTCAGTAGATTTAAAAGGTAATGGAGTAACATCAGGTATCTCAGCTTCTGATAGATCAAAAACTGTCCAGGCTTTAGTTGATAAGAATACAAAACCAGATGATCTTCAAAAACCAGGTCATGTTTTTCCTCTTATTGCTAAAGATGGGGGAGTGCTAAGAAGAACAGGACATACAGAAGCAGCTATTGATTTTGCTAGGCTAGCTGGATTTAAATCAGCCGGAGTTATTGTTGAGATCATGAATGATGATGGTACAATGTCAAGACTGCCAGAATTGATGAAAGTTGCTAATAAGTTTAAACTTAAAATCGTTTCAATTGAGGACCTAGTTGCTTACAGAATGAAAAATGATAGTCTAATTAGTAAAATTATTGATGAAAATGTTGACACACAGTTTGGAAATTATCGACTTAGAGGATATAGACAAACAAACAATGATCAAATCCATATGGCTTTAACTTTAGGGGATTTTAATGAAACTGATTTGGTCTTAACAAGAATAAATTCCTCTGTTATTGACAATGATATTACTAAAATTTTATCTGGAACAAATGAAAAAAGGTATGATAAGATATTTGAAAAGATCAATAAAGAAGAAAAGGGAGCAGTTATATTTATTAATCAGAATCAATCACCTGATGATATTATAAAAAAATTAAAATCTATTAATAATAGGGAAGATAGACCAAAAATTGATTTTAAAGATTTTGGAATAGGCGCACAAATACTTCACAATTTAGGTATTTCAAATATAAATTTACTTAGCAACTCTGAGCAGATAAATCGTGTAGGACTATCTGGTTATGGACTTAGCATAAAAAAATATACTAGCTACTAAAGGTATCCATCCATAGTTTTACAGCCATATATGAGACCATTACTAAAAGAGTTATTCTAATTACTTTGTCTCCTTTTTTCACTGACCATCTACTAGATAACCATGCACCAATTATTGAACCAAGAACCATCCAAAAACCTACCATCCATAATATCTTACCATCCAATGCAAAAATTAATACTGCGGCAATAGAATAAATAAATACTGAAAACGCTTTAACAGAATTTGTTCTAAGCAAATTCATTCTGTTTAGTTGTGTCAATAGTAACATTATAATTATACCAACTCCAGCTTGAAGAAACCCACCATATACTCCAATAAAGAAGAAACCAATAAGACCCCCTATCAGATATTTACCAGATAACCTTTCCGGTAGGTCTAAAGATGCAATTGACTTAGATCTAAATACTATTATCATTCCAACTGTTATCATTATAATAGCTAGAAACCTTTTAAATGTATCTCCGTCAATATCTATTGCTATTCTTGCACCAATTATTGCTCCAAAGGTTGCTGCAATTCCAAAATACAGTCCCCATGGATGTGTTACTATTCCCTTACTCCTGTATCCATAGCTTGCAACTAATGCGGCTGAGATAACCATTAGCCTATTTGTTCCATTTGCAGTAGCCTCATCTAGTCCAAGAAAAAGTATTAAAACAGGGAGAGTAACAAGCGAGCCTCCACCTGCTAATGTGTTGACTACACCCGCAAATAAACCAAGAGAAATAAGAATTAAAATTGAATTTATATCTAGTAGCATAAGCTTAAAAGTAACACAATTATTTTTTGATTTAGCTTAGTATTAAATTATTTTTTTATATCTAAAATCATGTATATTTGCAACTGCATTTGGAGAAATGGCAGAGTGGTCGAATGCGGCAGTCTTGAAAACTGTTGAGGGTCATACCTCCGGGGGTTCGAATCCCTCTTTCTCCGCAAAACCCTGATTTTATCAGGGTTTTTTTTAGATGTCAACTATTATTTCAGAACCAATTTCAATCAAATACTTTTCTGCATTAACAATGGCATCTTTGATTGAATTTGATCTTTCTAAAATTGTATATACTTTTTTTAAACCTAATTTTTTAGAGGCATTTTTATCTTCATACCCACAAACAGCTATAATCTGTTTTTTATATTTTCTTGCTAGATTACAGACACCACTTATTACTTTCCCTTTCTCGGTTTGATTATCTATTTTTCCTTCTCCAGTAATAATTAAATCACAGTCCTTTACAATGTTTTCTAATTGAGTAACCTCAATTAAATTTTGAATTCCAGAAATTAATTTTGCTCCAAGGAAAGCAATCATTCCACCTCCTACTCCACCTGCAGCTCCAGATCCAGGAATATTTTCAATATTTGGAAAGCTATGTTTAACTAACTTTGACTGAAGGTTAACTAAGCCTTTATCTAACTCTTCAATTTCAATTAAGTCTGCTCCTTTTTGTTTAGCATAAACAAAGGCTGCACCATTTTTACCATGTAATAGATTATTAACATCACATATTACATTTATATCAATGTTATTAAAATTAAAGCTAACCTCACTCGTATTGATTGAATCAATTGATACAAGATTTTTACCTATTGGTGATAATAGTCTTTTTGACTTATCGTAAAATTGGAATCCTAATGCTGAAGCTATGCCTATTCCACCATCATTTGTTGCACTTCCTCCAACGTAAAGGTTAATAGTTTTAAAACCTTTTGTAATTGCATCTTTAATCAATTCACCAGTTCCAAAAGAAGATGTGTTCATGCAGTTTTGCTCCTCTTTTTTTAGTAAGGTTAATCCTGAGGCTGATGACATTTCAATATAAGCCGTCAGGCCTGAGAAATAATAAGTAGATTTTATTGGACGAAACAAAGGATCATTAACAATCAATTCAACAGGTTTAAGGCTTAAATAATTATTTATTATATCAATTGACCCTTCTCCTCCATCTGCCATTGGACATGATTCTATTTCATGTTTAGATTTATTAGTGTTTATCCCTTTTTTAATTGCGTCACATACTTGAGAAGCACTCAAGGAACCTTTAAATTTATCAGGAGCAATTAAAATTTTCATTGCAAAATGTTTTTTCTATCTATTGTAAACAAAAATAGATTATTTTTAAAATCACAATATGAATATTAATTCAAAAAATATAGGCTTAATATCAGGGCCTTTAGCTTTTTTAGCTGTATTATTTTTCTTTAACCCTGAAGGACTAAACCCTAGAGCAAATGCTATACTTGCTTCAACAATCTGGATAGCAATCTGGTGGATTACAGAAGCTATTCCAATAGCTGTAACTGCATTATTACCAATTATACTGTTTCCCCTTACCGGTGGATTAGGATTAACAGAGACAACTGCTTCATTTGGGCATAAGTATGTTTTCCTTTACATAGGTGGTTTTATAATTGCAATCGCAATTGAGAAATGGAATTTGCATAAGCGAATAGCATTAAATATTATTAATCTAATTGGTACTAACATTGTAAATATTATTCTTGGTTTTATGATTGCTACTGCATTTATGTCAATGTGGATATCAAATACAGCGACTGCTGTTATGATGTTACCAATTGCAATTGCAATTGTTGCTCAATTAAGAGATAACCCAAATACTATTGAAGATGAGAATTTAAATTTTGGAAAAGCTCTTATGTTAGCCATTGCATACAGTGCATCAATTGGTGGTGTTGCTACTTTAATTGGAACACCTCCTAACCTAGTACTAGCTGGTGTTGTAGAAGAAACTTTTGGATATGAGATAACCTTTGCTAAATGGTTCCAATTTGGTTTTCCAATATCAATTATTCTTTTATTTATATGCTGGAAATACTTAACAAGTATTGCATTTAAGTTTAAACAGAAAACTTTTCCTGGTGGAAGAGAAGAAATTTATAAACAATTAAATGCACTAGGAAAAATAAGCTATGAAGAAAAACTAGTAGCTGGAGTTTTTGCATTTACTGCATTTGCTTGGATAAGCCGTTCTTATTTACTTGAATCCATTATACCTGGGATTGATGACACGATTATAGCTATGATAGGAGCTATCATAATATTTTTATTACCAACAAAGAACAGGAAAAGAAAAATTTTAAAATGGGAAGAAGCTGTTAAATTACCATGGGGAATATTATTATTATTTGGAGGAGGTATGGCATTAGCAGCAGGATTTAAAGAAAGTGGTCTTGCATTATGGATAGGGAATCAGATGACTTTATTAGATGGTGTTTCATTGATACTATTAGTATTCATTCTAATTGCATCTGTTAATTTTTTAACTGAAATTACATCTAATCTAGCAACAACTGCAATGCTGCTTCCTATTCTTTATCCAATGTCCATGACAATTGACGTACATCCATTTATTTTGATGGTATCTGCAACAGTAGCAGCTTCATGTGCATTTATGCTTCCTGTAGCTACACCTCCAAATGCCATAGTTTTTGGATCAGGCTATCTTCGTATTCCTGATATGGTGAGAGTTGGGATTTGGATGAATTTACTTTCAATTATATTATTGACACTATTTGTTTTCTTTCTACTTCCCTATTTATGGGATTTTGATCCCTTAGTTTTTAAAGTTCCACAATAGTATTGATAGTTTTTTTAATTTTGAATGTGAGATTTATTGTACCTTTTTTATTATTGATATTATTTTCAAGTAATTACCTAATTGCTCAAGAAGGTTCTAAAATTGATCTTAAAAATGTAAATGTAGGAACAGAAAGACTTCCAACAATTTTTTTATTTGGAGAAGAATATACAGCTAGAGAAAGGGATGAGTTACTAAGAGGTCTTTTAAAGTCTAAGTTTTACAGACCAGATCTAAGAATTATAATTAATCTTCAAGAATTTATTTCTAAAAGAGTTTTTAGTTTCAGACATAAAGGGCCAGTTGATATTATCATTGATGGAAAAACATTAAAAAATGAAAACAGATATAATAATAGCACAATTTATCAAGCAGGTGGAGATAATCAGGTACTTAAGCTATTAAATGAAGTTAAAAATGTAAGAATTGACAGTAATTTAAATGGTATTTTGGGAAGAAGAGTTTTAAAAAAAGAGATTATGTCTATCGATAAAGAAATTAAAAAACTCATGGAAGATATTAAGGCAGAGGTTAAGGTAGATACAATTGTTATTCCTGATAAAACTAGTAAAAAGAGAGAAAGAGAATTGAATAAATTATACAGAATAAAAAATAGGCAGGAGAAGAGATTTAATGAGACCAAATTAATTGAGATAAACATTATAACGAATTAATCAGACTAAATTTAATTTTTTCATTAGATTTTATTTGCGATAAATGGTTTAATGAACTTTTGTTAAGTTGGAGAATTCTTGGATATCCCCCAGTAGTTTGACAATCTCTGTGAAGTATAATCATTTTTCCAGATGGAGTTAATTGAATTGTACCAGGCATTACGGGTGATGAGATAATTGATTTTATTCCAATTTGAACCTTCTCTTCAAGATTATATCCCATTCTACTATTAGTTCTAATAGTAAATTCATTTTTAAACAACATCTTTTTTACTTTAATGCTCAATAAATCAAATTCAGGACCTTTGAAAACATCCATAGATTTCTTCAATTTAAATTTAAATTTATTTTTCTTTAAAATCTTACTGTTAGAATTATTAGAGATTTTAATCTCGTCTCCTTTTCGTAAATAATATGATTCTGATATATTGCTAAAGAATGACTTACTTCCAAATATAGATTTAACATCTATTCCCCCAGATATAGCTAAATAACATCTAGCACCATTTTTTGTATTATTAATTTTTAATGTATCTCCTAACTTAACATTAATTGGTTGATACATTTTGACAGGCAATTCATTAATCAGGGGATTAAAATCACCACCTGTAATAGATATGACATAGTTACCATTAAAAATTAGGGTTGGCCCAGTTAATGTAATTTCAAAAAGAGATTCTTCCCTATCATTGTCAACAATTATATTAGCAGCCCATGCATTTTCTTGATCCATAAAACCAGAGGTAGGTATACCAATATTTCTATACCCATGTCTTCCTCCATCCTGTATTGTTGTGAAAAGACCTGTTTGAATTACTTTAATCATTTATTTATATATTGGTTTTAATGACTTTTCTTTTTTCATTTTTCGGTATTGTTTACTGGATATTTCAATAAACTTAATTTTATCACCAGGTTTTGCGAAGCATGGTGTTCTAGATCCTAAATCAAAAAAATCAATAGGAGAAATACCTATAATATGCCAACCACCAGGACTATCTTGAGGATATATACATGTTTGATTTAATGCAACTCCAATAGACCCCTTTTTTATGTCCAAAGAGGGAGTATGTTTTCTTTCACAATGAAGATGTTCATGAGTAAAACCTAAATACATAAAACCAGGGAGAAACCCCATAGACAAAACATCATATACTTTTGATTTGTGAATATCTATAATCTCTGATGGAGATAATTGTATATCATTTGCTAAGTTTTCTAGGTCAATGGCATATTTAATATCATAACAAACTGGTATTTGCCAAATTTTATTTGATTTCAAATAGTTAATCTCTGTATTTTCAATTTTTTTTAACTCTAAAATTAGCTCATTCATTGAAATTTTATCTTTATCAAAAATTATTAGTAAAGAATTAATAGACTGAACAATTTCAATTATACAATCTTTAATATGTTTTTCAATATTGATTTTATGATTAGAGATAGTATATACTAATTCAGAATCAACTTGATTATCATATGATATAAGAATAGAGTTTTCATTGAAAATGAAATACCTTTTTAAGCTAGCTTTTACCAAATTCTTGATTTATTTTTTTTAATATCTCAATTGAGTTATTTGTATCTGAATGAATACAGATTGTATCAAACTTTATCTTTTTAAAATTTCCATTAATGGTTTTAACAGTTTCAGTTTCTTTTATTGTCTTTATATGATTAACAACACTTTCTGGATCAGTTATTAAAGCATTTTCATTATTACGAGAAACTAGGCTTAAATCATCATTATAATTTCTATCTCCAAATGCTTCATAAATAATACTAAACCCTTTTTTTAAAGCTATTTTGTCAATTTCGGACTTATACGGTATATAAAGCGAACATTTATTTTTAAAGTCTTTTATAGTATCTAAGTAAAAATTAGAAAGTTCAGTATCAATTATCATTTGATTATAAAGAGCTCCATGTGCTTTAATGTGATTAAGTTCAAGACCATATGAATCAGCAATTGTTTCAAGAGATTCAATTTGCGATATTATACTGTAAGATAATTCAGAAGGTGAAATATCTATTTTTTTTCTTCCAAAATTTATTTTGTCTGGATAAGATGGGTGAGCACCTATTTTTACATTATTTTTTATTGATATTTCAATACATTCAATCATACTTCCGTTATCACCTGCATGACCACCGCATGCAATATTACATGAATCAATCAATGGCATAATGATATGCTCATTATTAAGCCCCTCTCCTAAATCACAATTTATATTTAACATTATATGAGAGATATTAAGCCCTTAGTTCCGAGAATTAGCGATATAATCACTATAAAAAAACCTAAAATATTTTGATATCTGTAACTATACTTACTACTGATTATATTTTTATTATTAATTAGCCATAAAAGAATAATTGCAATAATTGGTAGAAGAAGACTGTTAGAGAACTGAGCAAATTTTATTATTTCAATTGGATTTATTTTTACCATAGACACTAGTACCCCAATAATTAGAATAATGATCCAAATAGCTCTAAATTTTCCACTCTTAAGTGAATCTTCCCAACCAAAACAACTTTTAGCAACATAAGCAGCAGCTAAAGGAGCAGTAATAGATGAAGTAATCCCCGATGCAAAAAGGCCTATACCTAAAAAGTATATTGCAAAATTTCCATATAGAGGCTCTAAGCCTTTAGCAAGATCAATTACTCCATTTACATCTTTATTATTTACCGAAGCTGCAGTAATTATGATAGAAAGAGATACAAGACCTCCAATTAGAATTGAAAAAAAACTTTCAAATCTTGCAACTTTTAATTTATTTACCGAGTTCCACTTTTCAGAGACTAAAGAAGAATGAAGAAAAAGATTGTATGGGACTACAGTTGTTCCAATTAACCCTAAAATTATCGTTAAATTATTTGAATCGATTTTTGGAGTTATAACTCCATTGATTAGAGCATTAATATCAGGTTTAGTTATAATTGCAGTTATAAAAAAAGATATACTCATAATTAAAACTAGAAAAACAAGTGATCTTTCTAATACTTTATAATCTCCTTGATAAAGTACAATAAATGCTATTAACCCAATAAAAACTGGTATGTAATTGATAGATTGTGAGTTTAGAATTGCGGAGATACCAAGTGAAGCTCCTGTAATATTTCCAGCTTCATATGCAGCATTTCCAATTAATATTGAACTGATTATTAGAATTAACAGGAGTCTGTTTAAAAATTTAGATTTAATATTTATTCTAATTACTTGAGCTAAGTTCATCTTAGTAATCAATCCTATTCTAAGAGACATCTCTTGTAGAACAATGGTAGAAAAGATCGATAAAATAATAGCCCATATTAAAGAATAACCAAATGAGGCTCCTGCTATAGTACATAGAGTCACAGTACCAGGTCCAATAAAAGCTGCAGCAATTAATACACCTGGTCCTATATCTCTAAACCATCTCATTATGGGATATATATCTTATCTCCAAGAAGTATAGCATTAAGAAAAAGCCTATTAGTCCCATACCATGCTCCTCTAAAATTAGGATTATCTGCAAACATTACAGCAATCCCTCTACCTACTCTAGATACGACTAATGAAACTGACTCCTTTATTTTTGCCTTATTGTTTTCAGAAAGAAATCCATCTATAAGGGAATTCTCTGAGTACCTTACTACAGACGAATAATTATTCTTTGAGGGTTTTAACCATATTGAATTATTCTTATAAAGTGGTAAAGAATTATTTTCATAACCAAAGGCTAACGGATGTGAAAGATCTATTATTGAGTTTAATATAACACCACCAATCTGCTCTTTACCTCTATTTTCTCTAGCATCTCCATATGCTAGATAATTCATTGCATTGGATTCTTCCTTTTCAAGAAGATTCTCGTCAACTATTTTTTTATCAATTAATAATTTAGATCCACTTCCTATACTTATTATTGTATTACCATTCTCTGCCCAAGTCTTTATTTTTTCTATTTGATTATCCGAGAACTTATAATTACCAGAAACTAATACCAATACATTATATTTATCCATTGATATATTATCAAAGTTTCTCATTGGAACTTTTGTTATCGGCATTCCTACTCTTTGATCAAGTAAGTGCCAGACCTCGCCAGCTTCATAGGACCTTACACCGGTTCCGATTAACATCATTGCACTTGGTTTATTTAAAGGCATAACATATCCACTACCTAGGTCAACTCCAGATGAACTAAGTCCACTTTCGACTGAGTAAATATTAACGTCATACTTTTTTTGTATACTTTTCATTTTCTCATAAAGTTCATCTGAATTTAATTTTTTCTGAACTGATAAAGGAATTATAAGAGATCCATAATTAAAGCTCTTAGTCCCAGTTAAAGTCTGAATTGTAAATGGTTTAAATGATGCAGATGTGAACACCTCATTATTTAAGAGATCATAAGTAACTGCTGGAATATTATAATCTTGTGAATCTATAATATATGCATAGTTTGATTCAGAGAATTCGTTAACTTCAAAAAGTTCATCAATATTATCAACTTCCTCTCCTACAAAATCTTTGTTTGATGCAGAGTAATCAATATCATAGATATTTGCCATGGACCATGCTGATGCATCATAAAAAACACTATCTCTATATTGCTGATGTGTCTCAAAAAAAGATCTTACCAATCTATAGTTTTTTTGTACAGTTGGAACATAAAACTGCTCTTTATTATTTAATACCTTAATATCATGTAGCTTTAATTTATCAATGAAAGCTTTTGTCTTGTTTTTATCATTCCCCTGATTAAATATGTAGCCTCTAACTTTTTTTCTGGATGAATCTGTTATTGCTGACTTGTAAAAATTACTTTGATAGTCCTTTAGCTTCTCTTTGTTTGCTACAGAAGCTTTAACAGTTGTCATACCAGATACATATTGGTTTTTAATTGTAAATGGAAAAGTAATTTCACCAAATTGAGTTTTTTGTTTAAACCCTCTAGAACTTGCTTGTTCAAATAGGAGTCCAATTCCTCCTAAATAATCTGGATATGCAGATCCATAACCTGGATATGTTCTATCAAAGATTTCTCTTGTAAAGTAAAGTGTTCCCATTTCATCAAGAGCATCAGCAAAGTATGAGCCAAATAGAAAATTAAAATAGTCATAATTCTCCTTTGGTATTACTGGGTTTAATGAGCCGTTTGGTTTAAATGGAACAAAGAAATAAGTGCTATTTGTTCCCATTTCATGGAAGTCAGCAGTAACATTTGGTTTCCATGAATGGTACCATTTAAGCTTACTTCTACTCTCTGGATGAATTCCAAGATACCAATCTCTATTTAAATCAAACCAATAATGGTTAGTTCTTCCACCAGGCCAGTATTCATTATGTTCAGCATCTTGAGGATCATCAACTAGAGGTGATCCCTTATATGTATTTACCCAATGGGTATGTCTGTCTCTGCCATCGGGATTTAAAGTAGGGTCAATTAAAATAATAGAATCAGATAAGTAATTACTTATCTCATCTGACTTTGAGCTTATAAGTGTATAAGCTGTAAGTAGTGCTGCCTCAGAGGTTGAAGGTTCATTCCCATGTACACTATATGCTAAATTTATAATTACTGGTAAGTTCTCAGGTTTTGATTCCTTTGAATAATTTGGATGTTCAGGATCTAGGTATGAGATATGACTTTCACGAATTTTTTCTAGATCAATAATTTTATCAGATGAGCTTATAGCAAGTATTACAAGCTTTCTTTTCTCATATGTTTGTCCATAATGCAATATTTGAGCTTTATCTGAAACATTAGACAAATATTCCATATAAGAAACAATTAGATCATGTCTTGTTTGCATTTCACCAATAGGATATCCTAAGAACTCCTCTGGTGATTTAATATTTTCATCAAAAGGAGCATATTTTTCAAAATAATAATCTTGAGAAAATAATGAACCTATAAATAGTAAGTTTAATAATAGAATCTTTTTCATAATAAGTTAAGTTTATATAAATATATTCATTTTGAATTCTTTTAACACCTGTAATTTAAGTATTTAGTTATATTTGAAATCATTAAGATTATCTATATGAAAAATATTTTAGTAATAGTTTTATGCTTATTCGTAAATAATTCAGTCCAATCTCAAAATTATTGGCAGCAAAATGCTGATTACAAAATTTCAGTTGATGTCAATGCTAAGAAAAATTCTTTTAAGGGGAATCAAGAGATTCTTTATAAAAACAACTCAAGAGATACATTAAATAAGATCTTTATTCATCTTTATTTTAATGCCTTTAAGGTTGGGAGTGATATGGCTGTAAGATTAAAAAATGGAGATGATATTAATACTAGATTTGATGTTGATATTAGTCAATTAAAACCTGAAGAAGAAGGCTTTTTAAATGTTACTAATCTTAAACAAGATAATTTAAAAGTTGAAACTTATTTATCTGATACAATTTTAGAGGTAATACTTGCTAACCCTTTAGAACCAGGAGAATCGTCTGTTTTTACTATGGATTTTAATGGACAAGTCCCTGTTACCATAAGAAGAGCAGGTAGGGACTCACCTATGGGGGTAAAATTTTCAATGGCTCAATGGTATCCAAAAATATCAGAATATGATTATGAAGGGTGGAATACTGCTCCATATACTGGAAGAGAATTTCATGGTATTTGGGGAGACTTTGATGTCACAATAAAAATAGATGAAGACTACATTGTTGCAGCCTCTGGATATCTTCAGGAAAGTGATCCTTCAAATTTCAAACTTGGAAAAAAATCTGGTAATAAAAGAATATGGAAATTTCTAGCTCCAAAAGTTCATGATTTTACATGGGCCGCAGATCCTGATTATATTCATGATATATATGAGGGACCTAATGGGGTAAAACTAAATTTTTATTATAAAAATGACCCTAAGATAATCGACAATTGGAAAGCCGTTCAACCGATAACTGCAGAGCTTATGGAATTCTTTAATGAAAATATAGGAATTTATCCATATAAGCAATATTCGGTTGTTCAAGGAGGAGATGGTGGAATGGAATATTCCATGCTTACACTGGTAAATTATGGTTATGAGTTTGTACCTCTAGTGAGTGTAACTTCTCATGAACTTGCACACGCATGGTTTCAAGGTGTATTAGCAACTAATGAAATGAAACACGAGTGGATGGATGAAGGCGCAGCAAGTTTCTTTGGTGATTTAGCAGAAAGTTTTGTTCTTGGTTCTGATTTTAATAATAGCATAAGAGGATCATATGCTAGATATATTAGTTTAGCAAATTCTGGACAAGAAATGCCCCAATCAACAAATGCAAATAGATATAAGTTCAATAGAGCATATGAATCCAGTGCATATTCAAAAGGTTTTGTTTTCTTAAGTCAGTTAAGATATATAATTGGACTTGAATCTTTTAATGAAACGATAAAGAACTATTTTAATACTTATAAGTTTACTCACCCTTTACCTAATGATCTTAGAAGAATTGCAGAACAGTCATCAGGTATTTTATTAGACTGGTACCTAACAGATTGGACTCAAACAACAAATAAGATCAATTATGCAATTAATCAAGTTAAAGAAAGTAAAAATAAATCCCTAGTTACTCTGGAGAGAATAGGTTTAATGCCTATGCCACTTGAAGTATTAGTCCAATATAAAGACGGTACAGAGGAATATTACTACATACCTATTTCTTTAATGAGAGGTGAGAAGAAAAAGCCTACATATGCTGAAAATTGGAAACAAGTTAAAGATTGGTCCTGGGCATATAAAAAATATACCCTAGAGATTAATAGTAAATTAGAATCTATCAAATCAATTGACATAAATCCAACAGGACTTATTGCAGACACAGATTATTCAAATGATATAATAATATTCGACTAAAGTGGAGAAACTCGTATTGATATTTGAGAATATTTCATCTGTTAACAGAGCTTTAATTATAGTTTCTGGTATTACTTTTTTTTGGGTAATTGAAGGAATTACACCATTTAAATTTCTTGATTATAAAAAATGGAGACACTCGATTCCAAATTTTTTATTGACTCTTACTACCATAATTGTGAATTTTTTCTTTGCATTTCTTCTGGTTTTTGCTGCTGATTGGACAAATGAAAATAATTTTGGAATTATTCATCTAGTGAGTTCATCGACAATAATTAGTGTAATATTAGGTCTATTGTTACTTGACTTAATCGGTGCCTACCTACCTCACCTAGTTCAACATAAGGTTAAGTTACTTTGGTATATTCATATTGTTCATCATACCGACCATAAAGTAGATACTACAACAGCAAATAGGCACCATCCATTTGAAAGTGTAGTTCGATTTGTGTTTACTTTTGTTGGAATTTTCATTTCTGGAGCACCTATTGGGCTAGTTCTGATGTATCAGTCTATATCTGTGATAGCATCTCAGTTTAATCATGCAAATATTCAGATTTCTAACAAAGTTGATAAATTACTGAGTTATATTATTGTATCTCCTAACATGCACAAAGTTCATCATCACTTTGAGCTACCCTATACTGATTCAAATTATGGTAATATTTTTTCAATTTGGGATAGACTCTTCGGCACCTTTATGGAATTAGATAAGGATAAAATTACATACGGAGTTGATACAGATTTAGATGAAATTCAGAACTCCAAGTTTACTAGTTTACTTGAGAGACCATTTAAAAAATGGTATAACCACTTCAATTAAGATTTTCAATTTCAATTAAAAGATTACTTATATCAAAAGAGGATTGATCTCCAGTCTTCATGTCTTTTAATTTGAAAATATTAGATTTTACCTCTTCATCACCAATTATTATGACATAGTCAACTCCCTTTTGATTTGCATAATCCATTTGTTTTTTGATTTTTACATCTGAAGGGTATAACTCACAAATAATATTTTTTTCTCTTAATTGATCAACATATGATATTATGTTGTTTAGCTTTTCCAGACCAAAATTTAGAAAAAGAAAGGACTTTGAAGAATCTAATTCACTAGGAAATAATTTTAATTCTTCCAGTATTAAGAATATTCTATCAAAGCCGAAAGATATTCCAAATCCACTAAGTCTTGGGTTATTTTTCTGAACTAGGTCATCATATCTTCCACCTCCTCCTATTGATCCAATGTTAAACTCTTCTGGAGATGAAACCTCAATGATTGTTCCTGTATAATAACTTAAGCCTCTAGCTAGAGATAAGTCAACATTAAGATTAATATTATTTAAATTAAATTTCTCTGATGTTTTAATTATTTCTTCGAGTAAATCAACTCCACTTAATGAAATATTATTTGAACTGAAAAGACTTCTTAAACTTTTAATCTTCTCATTGTTAGTTCCTTTTATATTAAGTAGCGACTTTAGTTGATTAATAGAATCATCTGAAAAGTTTCTGTCTTTTAATTCTTTCATTACACCTTCAGCTCCTATTTTATCTGTCTTGTCAAGGATAGAGGCTATCTCATTAACACTCTCTAATTTCATTAACTTAGATACTCCCTCTAAAATTTGTCTATTATTAATTCTAAGATCCACCTTTGGCATTCCTAATCTTTTGAAGACAGAATCATAGACTTTAATACATTCTAGCTCATTTAAAATATTTGACTCACCAATTATATCAACATCACACTGAAGGAATTCTCTAAATCTTCCTTTTTGAGGTCTTTCAGCTCGCCAAACTAATTGAGTTTGAAATCTTTTAAATGGTAATGAAATATCATTCAAATTTTGAGAGATGAACCTTGATAACGGCACAGTAAGATCATATCTTAGTGCTTTGTCAGATAATGAATTAGAAAATTTAGATAGTTTATTATCTTTAAATGCATCTATATCAGCCTTTTTAATTTTATCACCAGATGCTAATATTTTAAACATTAAATTATCTTCATCATCTCCATACTTTCCAGTAAGAGTGGTTAAGTTTTCAAATGAAGGTGTCTGTATCTCTTGAAAATTGAATGATTTAAAACAATTTTTCAGAACATTAAGCAGATATTCTCTTTTTTTTAATTCTAAAGAAGAGAAATCACGGGTACCCTTTGGTGTATTAAGTTTTTGAGACATCAAAAAATAATTTGATAATCAGTAAGTAATAAAGTTATGAAATTATTTCTTTTCAGGCTGAAGCTCGAAATTTAATTGAGCAGAAACTTCTCTGTGGAGCCTTATTGTAGCTTGGTAACTTCCAATTCTTTTAATAGATTTACCAGGAATAGAAATATTTTCTTTTTCAACTTCAATCTTCTTATCAAGAAGACTTTTAGCTACATCAGCATTAGATATTGAACCGAAAAGTTTACCATCAGGACCAACTTTTGCAGATATTTTTAATTCTAACTTGGAAATTTTGGTTGCAGTTTTATTAGCCTCATCAATTATTGACTTTTCTTTAAATGCTTTTTGTTTTAAGTTTTCAGCAAGAACTTTTTTTGCAGATTCAGTAGCTAGAACAGCCTTACCAGTAGGAATCAAAAAGTTTCTACCATAACCTGCTTTAACAGAGACTAGCTCATCTTTAAAACCAACATTTGCAACATTTTCTTTAAGTATAATTTCCATAATTATTTTAATAAATCTCCAACATATGGAAGAAGACCTAGGTGTCTTGCTCTTTTAACAGCTACTGCTACTTTTCTTTGATATTTAAGTGAAGTACCAGTCAATCTCCTTGGTAAAATTTTTCCTTGTTCATTAATAAATCTACTTAAGAAGTCAGGGTCTTTATAATCAACATATTTGATACCTGACCTTCTAAACATACAATACTTTTTTGCTTTTGATGTATTTATGTCTAGTGGAGATAGATATCTTATCTCACCTTCATTTTTAATTTTTGACTGTTCTTCAATACCTGCCATAATTAACTAGCTTTTTTAGTCTTTCTATTTCTTCTTTTTTTCAGCCCAAGCAATCGCATGTTTATCAAGAGTAACCGTAAGATATCTCATAACAGTTTCATCTCTTGTAAAATCAAGTTCAAGTGAAGAGACAAGCTCTGCTGGTGCTATATATTCTAAAAGATTATAAAAACCACTATTCTTATTCTCTATAGTGTATGCTAACTTCTTTAGTCCCCATACTTCCTTACTAATTATTTTAGCTCCATTAGACTTTAACGACTTTTCATATTTGTCTACAGTCTTTTGAACTTGCTCCTCAGAGAGAGCTGGGTTTAAAATAAATACAGTTTCGTAGTTTTTCATCTTCAAATCTTAGGCCGCAAAATTAGGTTATTAAATATAATCTGCCAAATTTATTTTGGTGTAATCTAAATGCTATATTGGATCTACATCTACAATGATTCTAACACTTCTATATTTTGAGATTGAATCAAAGCTTTTTTGAATTTTTTTGAAATATACTTCGAAATCTATTTAACTCATCTAGATTCCTAAGTTTTATTAAAAATTGTTTATGGTATTTATTTTTAATTCTTGATATTTCAGGGTAGACAGGCCCTAAAACTATTCCTTTATAATTGTCTCTAATAACTTTATTTAACCAATCCGCTGAACTATTTAGTTTTTCATAACTCTTATCTTTTATAGTTATTCTGATTAATCTAACAAAGGGAGGATAGTTATAATCTTTTCTCTCTAATAATTGGTTTTGATACATCTTTTCATAGTTATTCTCAATAACATTTTTTATTATGGGGTGTTCTGGTTGATAAGTTTGCATAAGAACTTTACCTCTATCCCCAGACCTACCAGATCTTCCTGCTACCTGAGTTAAAGTCTGAAAGGCTTTCTCATGAGCTCTAAAATCAGGGAAATTCAAGAAGTGATCTGTATTTATTACACCTACTAAACCAATATTTTTAAAATCAAGTCCTTTTGTAATCATTTGTGTACCAATAAGAATATCTATTTCTTGCTTTGCAAATGAGTTAATTATTTTATCAAATGAAAATTTTCCCCTTGTTGTATCCCAATCCATTCTTTTACTTATTGCATTTGGAAATAGTTCTTTTACAATTTCTTCAATCTGTTGAGTTCCATCACCCTTAAAACTCATAGCTTCAGATCCACATGAGTTACACCTAATTTCAGCTTTTGATGAAAACCCACAATAATGACACTTAAGCATATTTGAAGATGAATGATATGTTAAGCTTACATCACAATTGTCACACATTATATTATTACCACATGAATCACATATCCACTGTGGAGAATAACCTCTTCTGTTTCTGAATAGAATTACTTGTTTGTTCAATTTTATGTTGTTGTGAACTTCTTGAACCAGTTTTTCAGAAAATATAGAGCTGTATTCATTTTTAATTTCACTTCTCATATCTAGAGGAATTATATCAGGCATTTCAATATCTCCAAATCTCTCTTTCAGCTTAACATAACCATATTTTTCATTTTTAGCATTATAAGAAGACTCAATCGACGGTGTAGCAGATCCAAGTATAACTTTCGAATTATTTAAAACAGATAAATAAATTGCAGAATCACGAGCATTATACCTTGGAGATGGTTCTTGTTGCTTGTATGAAGTTTCATGCTCCTCGTCGACAATAACTAATCCAAGTTTATAAAATGGAAGAAAAACTGATGATCTTGTACCAACAATTAGCCTGCTTGATTCCTTATTTGATTTTATACTGTCCCATACCTCAGTTCTCTCATTTAATGAATACCTTGAGTGAAATACTGATATTTTATCACCAAAATTTGTTTTTAATTTTTGAATAATTTGAGTTGTTAGAGATATTTCAGGAAGTAGATAAAGGACTTGCTGCCCAGAATTGAGATAGCTTTCTATAAGTTTCATATAAATCTCAGTCTTTCCTGATGATGTAACTCCTTCTAATATTACTACATTCTTTTTCTTTAATTGATTATTTATTTCATTTAATGCTACTTGCTGAACTTTTGATAGTTTATTTATTTTTTGATCGTATTTTTTATTATCCTCACTCCTGTTAATCTTAATTTTTCGTATTGATATAAAACCTTTTTTTTCAAGACCTTTTAATGAGGCTTCAGAAAAATTAATTAATCTTTTAAGGTCTTTAATCTTTAGATAAGTATTAGTCTTAGTAGAGCTGATAATCTGCATCAGTATTTCTTTTTGTTTAGGAGACTTCGTAAGTAGATCAATTGATTTATTAATAGTTTCTCTATTTGAATAAATTACCCTTACTAGTTTTGGTTTATATATTTCATTTATTTCAAAATTTAATTCAATTAGATCTTTTTGAATCATTTTTTGAATTAATGAATATGTGTTTTTTTTATCAAGAATTTCTGAGACCTCTTTGATTTTTAAATTTTTAAAATCAAGGGCGTCATATATTAAGAACTCCTCTTCACTAAGTTTTTCAAGAGTTTGATGATCTATCTGTTTTTTAATGATTACTGTATCACTTTCAAGAAGAAATGTAGAGGGAATTGCAGCTTTTAATACATCTCCAAGTGAAGTAAAATAATATTTTGATACCCAACTCCAGAATTCAATTTGTAGTTCAGATACAAGTGCTTCCTTATCATACGAAAACTCTATGGGTTTTATTTCGCTAAATTCAGGTCTTTCGTTGTGAATTTTTTTTATTACACCAGTGTAAATTTTTCTTTTCCCAAAACTAACTGCTACTCTATGACCAATTCCTAATGATTTACTTTGCTCTAGTGAAAGTTGATATGAAAATGTTCCTTGGAGAGGAAGAGGAAGTATCACATCTGCATAGTAATTCATAGTTAATTATAATATATTCTTTCTAATTTAGCAATTAGCCCGATGAAAAAGATACTAATATTTATTACTCTAGCATTTTCTTTTATCAGTTTCTCTCAAGAACAGAGTCAAACCGTTAAAGGAAAAGTTCAAAGTGAAACAAGTGAAGCAATTCTTCAAAATGTTCATGTACTAAATTTAACCAAGGTAAAAGGGACAATTACAAATAATGAAGGTGAATTTGAAATTAATGCTAAACTTAACGATACATTATATTTTTCATACATAGGATATAAACCTCTTAAGGTTGTAGTTACTAATGATTTAATTCGATTCGAGGATAACACAATAGAACTAACTGAGCTTGCTTTTGCTTTGGAAGAGATTATTATTAAACCATATCAACTTACAGGTTACTTAGAGATAGACGTAAAGAATGCACCTGTTAATACATCTACCAGATATAGAATTATTGGTTTACCAAATCTTGGTTATGAAGCAGGAAGAAGATCTCGATCTGGAATATCCAAGGTAATTGGTGCAATTTTTAATCCTGCTGATTTTCTAAATAATCTTTTCAAAAAGAAATCTGCTAAAATGGATAAACTTAGACTTATGCGAGAAGATATTGAAATTAAAAATCTCCTATCCACAAAGTTTGATCGTGAAGTTTTAGTTCAATTATTAGGAGTTGAGAGGGTTGATATTGACGAAATTTTAAGAAACTGTAATTTTTCTGACACTTTCATTCAACAAGCTAATGATTTACAGATAATGGAAGCAATTAATGAGTGTTATGATGAATACAA
>CACJMJ010000015.1 GCA_902594485.1 uncultured Bacteroidota bacterium | reverse complement strand
AAGTGGTAAAGGTTATGTTGGGGTACATTCTGCATCAGATACTGAGTATGAATGGCAATGGTATGGTGATTTAGTAGGAGCATATTTTCGAAATCATTCAGATGTTGTGGATGGTAAAATTTTTACAGTTGATAATACTCATAAAATAACTGAACATTTAAATCCAGAGTGGAATATTGAAGATGAGTGGTATAACTTTGATTATATAAGTGACAATATTAATGTATTGCTAAAGCTAGATGAAACTTCCTATGAGGGAGGAGAGCATCCCGATTATCATCCTATAACTTGGTATCAAAAATATGATGGAGGAAGATCATTCTACACAGCTCTTGGACACACAACAGAAGTATTTAAAGATGAAAGATTTATTAAGCTATTAGAAAAGGGGATCCTTTATGCTTCACTTGAAGATTATTGATTTAGGCTAATTTTGCTTCTTCCTTCCCTTTATTAAAGCAAATATCCATATAAATATCGTCAAGAATATTGGGCCATACATCCAATCTTCGACACCGTATACCCAACTTACATCTGTCATTAATGCTCCTAAAAGAAAAAAACCACAACAATACTTAACTATTTTCATATATCTCTATTTAAATATTAAAATGAGGTAGATCTTTTATTTTCCATAGGCAAATAGATTTATCAGAATAAATACCGTTCATTTCATTGCATTCTTCATTAATAGTAATTATAGGTTTAGGAAAGTTAAATGGGGTTTTTTCTAAATTTATTGGTCTCCAATCAGCTGAATATATATCTAAATTGGTTTTTATATTAATAAAAGATGTAGTCATTAAATATTCAGATTGAGACTCTTTAATTCTATTTACTGACTTTTTAATATCATCAAAAGACAAATGAACAAGGCAATCTCTTACGAACATTAAATCTGAGGAAGGCAACTCAGAAGAAGTAATATCAGACCAAAAGAAGTTAATGTTATTTTTTTTATACTGTTTATTATTTATGTCAATGACATCCTTTACAATATCGAGTCCTATATAATTGATCTTTTTCATAGAAATAGTTGACATCCAATTAAAATCCCCACATGGTATATCTACTATTGATCCAATATTATAGTTTTTTATTACATCCTTGAGTGCTTTGACAACAGCCTTAGTATTGTTTATCTCTGAGCCAATACCTGATCTACTTTCTTCGCTTTCCCAATAATTTTGATCATAAATTATCTCAAACCTTCCTTTTAAATCATATTTAGAGAATTTAGATTTTGAAAAATTTCTATAATATGATATTTCAGTGTTATTTGTAGATTTTTTATTCTTCATATGAATTACTTTTAAGATTTAAATAGATCATTAAGAATATTCAATGCCCTATCTTTTTCTCTATAAGGAACAAAAATATGATCATGATGATATGCTGCTACTACATTACAGCTAATTCCTGCTTTTGTAAGTTCTTTAGAAAATGATGAAGTTAATCCTACTGAATCAAGAGTTGAATTTATCTCTAAAGTTATCCAAGCTGAAATAAAATAGAAGGATAAATTATTTTTTAATGCTTCTTCTTTTGAAATTATAATTGAATATCCTTCAGATTCTTTAAAAGAGCCTATAATATTATTTATATCAATATTGTTTATATCCTTAATAGAACAGAAAACATATTCTCCTTTATTTAGATTTACTTTTCCTTGATCCATATGTTTGATATAATATTAAACATTAATAATAAATGTATAAATAATATCGTATTTTGAAATATGAAAAAATTCATAATTGTACTTTTTACACTTTATTCTTTTAATATATACTCTCAGGTAGAGATAGGTGTTGCTGTTGCAAATGATATAGAAAACGATATTTCTAAATTAGGTTTGGGTACAAGCTATAAGATATTTCCAAAAGTTTCATTGGGTTTGGGTGTTATGATCACACCATTTGATATAGATGATGATTATGAGATAATGTACAATGTAAAATATAACTTGGGTAGATTTAATTTTGTAGGTGGGTTCATGAAAGAAATGAATCCAAAAATGGATTCGGAACCATATTTTGGAGTTGATTTTAAGCTCTTTAAAAATAGAAAACTCAAAGTATTTTATAATCAATCCGAGATGATGAAAACTATTGGTATAAAAACTCCTATTTTTTAACTGCATAACTATAATTTAATAGATATAAATATGCAGTCAATCCCAAATAATACTATCAGTTTTTTAAAAGAACTGAAGTTAAATAACAATAGAGACTGGTTCAACGAGAATAAAGATCAGTTTAAAGCTATTCAAGCTGATGTAAAAACATTTGCACAGGAAGTAAAAGATTCTCTTAGTCTATCAGATGATATTGAAAAATTAAAGATTTTTAGGATATACAGAGATTTAAGATTTTCAAAAGACAAAACTCCGTTTAAAAAAAATATCGGAATGGCTTTTCATAGAGCAAAACCTGAGCTTAGAGGAGGTTATTACCTTGAAATATCAGCAGATCAAAGCTTTATTGCAGTTGGTTTTTGGAATCCAAACAAAGATGATTTACTAAGAATTAGAAAAGAAATAGAAATAGATGGTCAAGAGTTTAAAAACATAATAAATCAGAAAAAAATTAAAGATATATGGGGAGATATAAAAGGTGAGGAAGTGAAAACATCACCTAAAGGCTTCAATAGAGATCATGAGCATATAGATATGATTAAAAAGAAGCAGTTCATCTTTATTAAAAAACTAAAAGAAGAGGATATTCTGGATAAGAACTTTCAGAAAGAACTTTTGAATTGTTTTTTTTCAATTAGACCTTTTTTTGATTATATGTCTGAGGTCCTTACAACAAATTTAAATGGAGAGTCGGTTATCTAATTATTTATATATTTAGAATTCTAATTTAAATATCAAACAAGCATGTTAAAAATATTAAAAAGATTAAGAAATTATCTTATTTCAGGACTCCTTTTCTGGATACCTTTAATTTTGAGTGTCATAGTCATTAAGTTCTTTTTAGAGTTTGTTAATAGTCTTGTTCCACAAGAATATTTACCAGAAGTAATATTTAATTTAGACACCACTATCCCAGGGTCTGGAGTTATTTTGGTATTGGTTATTTTAATTATAACAGGGTTATTAGTTACTAACATATTAGGAAGAAGGTTAGTATCTCTATGGGAAAGCCTTCTTAACAAAATTCCAGGTTTTAGAAATATATATAATGTACTAAAAAAAGTTTCTGACACTGTATTGAATAGTTCAACTGAAAGTTTTAAAAAGGCATATTTAATTCAATATCCAAATAAGGGGATTTGGGTCATTGCATTTCAATCTGGAGATTATAGAGGTCAGGCTGAATCTGTTATTGGTGAAGAAATCATAAATCTTTTTGTACCAACCACTCCTAATCCAACTTCAGGTTTTTTTGTCTTAATACCCAAAAAAGATGCATTAGAACTTGATATTAGTGTTGAAGAGGCATTCAAATTAGTTATCTCAGCAGGAGTTGTGACACCTAATTCAGTTAAAACTAAACCTAATTAATGGAGGTTTAATCTATTTCTTTTTTAGTTTGAAATATATATTAATAATCCCAAAACAAAACCATAGAAAATTAAATCCCCACCATAAAATAAAAAACCAATCATTTTTTGTTGTTCCGTTCCAACTTAACCATTCAAAGACAACACCTTCCATAAATAAGTCAAAAGAGAATAGGACAAAAAAACCAAATACCCATAATGGAATAAATACGTAAATTTTTTGATTTATAAAATTTTGGATAATCTTCATATGTCTAATATAAGACAGAATTTATTTCCAATATAAATAGTAAAGTGATTTTATGTAAATTTGAAACTTGAGGAAATTGCTTATATACTTTACCTTTCTGTTGTTTTTATCTTGTTCAAAGGAAGATACTCAAGATTCTAAAATATACGGTTCATTTTCAGGTCCACAATATACATTATCAATAACTGCTGGAAATGGTGGCAGATTTAATGCTGCTGCATGCCCAGCCACAACTGAAGATGCATGCCGAAATATATTTCACAACAGCAGTAGGTTTAAAACTGCTAAAGTGAGTTTTCCTGCAGAAACATATGTAACTATTAGAGCTTTTCCAGATGAAGGATATACTCTTGCATCATGGTCCAATGGTTTAACTGATGAAATTATAGTTGTCTTTTTAGACTCTAATAAAGATGTAGAAGTCTATTTTAGTCAAGATTAAATTATATGGATCTATTTGATTTAATTATTGAGATTATAACAAATACAATAAGCAGAAAAACCTGGGCTTATATCATATTAGGGGTAGGCCTATTTATTTTTGTTTGGTTGATTTTTTTTAAGTAGAAAAAGTAATAATTAAGTCTTAAATTAGAAATATGAAAAAAATATTTACACTTTTAATTCTATTCTCTCTTTATAGCTGTCAAGATATGGATAGTAATCTCACTGTTCTTGATAATTCAGATTCTGAGGAAATCACGTTTATTATAGAGCTAAATACAAAAGAAAATTCAAAAGAAGAAATAGAGGACTTTACACAATATTTGTCAGACTTCATTGTTCAAAGAGAACCTTCAACTGTATATGGTTATTACATGTCTGAAGATGGCAAAAAAGTCACTTTAATTGAGAGATATAACAATAGCGAAGATGGAATTCAACATGGGGTTGATTTTATAAATGGACCAAACTTTGATAAATTTTTTGAAATGTTTGAAATTGAATCATTTATTACTATTGGAAATGCATCAGATGAGTTTAAAGAATTTGCTTCTGAAAATGGATTTATTATAGAGTATAGGGAGTCAATAGGTGGATACGTTAGAAGATAGCCATATATATGAGGACATTACATAAAATTGCAATATTTGGAATTGTTATTCAGATTGGTGGAATTATTTATGGTATAATAAATAATGCAGAAGATGTGCTCGTAATGTCTCTAATCTTCTTATTTGTCACTTGCATACCATTATTTAATAAAAAGAAAAGCCAATAATTTAATGAACAAAGAAAAGGTCATAAAAATCGTAAGTATTGTTTCGGGTATAATATTGATTGGCGTTATTATTCTATTTTTAATTGATAAAGACTGGTCAAATGCTTTTGTATTTTCATTTGTATTTTTAGTACTATGGATATTTCCAGCATATTTGAATAAGAAATAATGTTCAGTAGATTTAACTAATATGGACGCAACTACAATTATCACACAAATCTTTTTACCAATTTCTTTAGCAATTATTATGTTTGGTATGGGATTAACTCTTGTGTTTAGTGATTTTGGTAGACTTTTTGCTTATCCAAAGGAAGTTCTTATCGGCCTATGTAATCAGCTGATCTTTCTCCCATTAATTGGGTTTTTAATTATCCTTTTGTTTGATCTAAATTCATCTATGGCAATTGGAATTATGATACTCTCTTTATGCCCTGGTGGCCCAACCAGCAATCTTATAACGCAAGTTGCTAGAGGAAATATTGGCCTTTCTGTTACTTTAACTGCCTTAGCAAGCCTAATCACTGTTTTTACAATTCCAATCATTTTATCAGAAGCTGTTACTTATTTTACAGGAGAGACAGATGTAGTCATAGAACTTCCTGTACTTCAAACTATGCTTCAAATATTAGTAATAACAGTAATCCCTGTTTCCATAGGTATGATAATTCGCAAAAAAAATGAAGCCTTTGCCTCAAGAATGGAAAGACCAATGAGAATAGCCTCTACGGTGCTGTTTATTATTATTTTTTTACTTGTCATGATTGCTAACAAAGATTTAATTGTTCAAGCAATGAAAGAAGTTGGATTGGCAACATTACTTCTGAATTTGTCAACGATGGCACTTGGATATATAACTGCTAAGATTTTTGGCATAAAAGGGAAAAGTCAAATCTCAATTACAATTGAAAGTGGAATTCAAAATGGAACATTAGCTTTTGTTATTGCCACCACTATACTGAATAATGTCGAGATGGGTCTTCCAACAGGTGCCTATTCAATTTGGATGTTTATTACTGGGGGAATTCTTATGTGGCGATTAGGAGGTTCAAAATAAACTTTTTTTTAGATTTGGATTATGGAAACCATTGATTACATTTTTATATTATGCGGTATACTTGGTGTTTTTGCAATATTGGTATCAATAATTCATCCCTTAATTCCAAAAGATTTGATGATTGAGAGTAAGGAAATTAATATTAAAAGAGGAAAAATAATTGGCTCTATAATTGGTACTATTATTGGATTATTTATGGGTTATTACTTATGGGTAAATGGTTATTTTGATTTTTTTCTAAATTAGAGATATGAAGAAATACTTATTTTTAATCTTTCCAATATATTTTGCTACAAGAGCTATACTTCTTGGAATTGATGGAAATTTTGGTTTTGGTTTTGTTTTAAGAGTGATTTTATTTTTCGTATCTCTTTATTGGGCTATTCAAGAATTAAAAAAATGAGAAATTCACTAAGCCAAATACTTCAAACTATATTAATAATCGCTTTTATCTATTTTCTTTTTTTTAATGAATACTGGAAAATTTCAGCTTTACTTGGATTAGCAAATATGATTTTTTGGTTAATACCAGAGTGGTATAATAAAACTTTTAAGAAATAACTCTTCTTATTTTCCAATACAGAACTTAGAAAAGATTGAACCAAGTATGTCTTGATCTATATCTATCTTACCTGTAATAATTGACATGTTGATTATGGCATCGTTAAGATCAATACTAAGTAAATCGCCAGACAAATTATCTTTTAATCCACTTTTCACAGAATCAATTGCTTTTAAAGAATTATTTAGAGCCTCTAAGTGCCTAGAATTTGAAATAATTATATTGCTTTGAGAAGATAGATTAAGATTCTTTGATATCATTTCCTTTAATTCTGATACAAGGTCACTGTTAAGAGCAGAAATACGATAAAAAGTGATATTATTTTGATTAATTAATGACTTTATATTTTCTTTATAACTATCTGTATTAGAATTATTTAATAAATCTATTTTATTTTCCACAAGATATATCTGTAAATCATCTCTTTCATAGGATTTTACTTCTTTAATTAGCTCTTTTTCTATAATATCTGACCTATCAAATAGATAGATTAATATTCTAGATGTACCAATCTTACTTTTTGCTTTTTCAACACCTATAGATTCAATCTTATCTGAAGTTTCTCTTATACCTGCAGTATCAATAAATCTGAATTTGATCCCATTTATTGTCGTTACATCTTCTATTGCATCCCTTGTTGTTCCTGGGATATCCGATACTATAGCTTTGTCTTCATTAACTATGGCGTTTAAAAGTGATGACTTACCAGCATTAGGCTTTCCTGCTATAGTTACTGTGACACCTTCTTTAATTACATTTCCATATGAGAAAGACTCAATAAGACTTGATAATTTACTCTCTAATTCATTTAGGAGTGATTTTAAGTCACTTCTATCAGCAAATTCAACATCTTCCTCAGAGAAATCTAGTTCTAACTCAATCAATGACTTAAAATGTATCAGTTTCTCCCTTAAAACCTCTATTTCATCAGAGTATCCTCCTCTCATTTGCTCCATAGCAATTCTATGAGCCTCTTTTGATTCTGATGCAATTAAATCACTTACAGCCTCTGCTTGTGATAAATCCTTCTTATTGTTTAGATATGCTCTAAGTGTAAATTCACCTGGATTTGCAAGTCTTACCCCAGAATTTGTAAATAACGAAATAATCCTTTGTTGTATATAATTAGATCCATGGCAAGATATCTCAATAATATTTTCACCAGTGTAGGAGTGAGGGGCCTTATATACACTTACTACTACTTCATCTATTACCTCATCACCTTCAACTAAATCACCATAGCTTATTGAATATCCATCGCTCTGTTTTAATTTCTTTCCTGATTTAGATTTAAAGAACATGTCAGTTTTACTAATTGCGTCTTCACCTGACAATCTAATAATAGCAATAGCCCCTGATCCAGGAGGTGATGATAGAGCTATAATAGTTCCCTCATTATACATTATTATATCTCTTTAGTGAAAGTAGCTCTGTTTTTATGTTGATTGTTTTCATAATTTTTCCAGAGCTGCTGTATTGCAGTATTTTCAATAAGTTCAGGATTTGTTTCAACTTCTGTTATACCAAACTTATTATAAAACTTCTGTAGTTCATTAAATAGTATGGCAATCACACCTTTATTTTGAAAGTCAGGTCTAACACCAATAAGGTATAGAGACCCTTTGGAATTAAAGTTTTTAGCATGCAAGAGTCGAAGCTTACCAATTAAGTCAACCTTTCCATTTATTTTTTTTAGTGCGTTCGAGAAAGAAGGCATTGTTATAGCAAATGCAACCAGTTCGTCATTGTCATCAGTAACACATTTAATAAAACCAGGATTAATATATTTTAAGAATCTGTTTTTATAATGATCAATTTGATAATCTTGAACTGGAACAAATGTTTGAAGCTTATCATAAGTCTTTCCAAGCAAATAGAACATCTGGTCTACATAAGGAACTATTTGTTCAGTCTTAGTAAAGTTCAACTTCTTTAGCTTATACCTTTTTAAGATAAGGTCAGAGAACTTCTTGATTTTTTCAGGGGAATCCTCATAATTAGCAATTTTAAGCTCATATTCAACCCATTCAGCTAATTTCTTATATCCATGATCTTTCATGTGATCTTTGTAATAAGAATGATTATAAAGTGTAATCATAGTGTTCTTCTTTTCAAACCCCTTAATTAACATACCTGCCTTGTCCATATTTGAGAATCCAACAGGCCCTTCAATAAATTCAAGATTATTTTCAACTCCAATTTTTATAACCTGATCAAGAAGAGCTTTAGATACATCTTTGTTGTCAATAAAATCAAACCAACCAAATCTAACTTTCTTCTTTTTTAGATCATTCACCTCAACCCAGTTAATAAGAGCAGCAATTCTTCCTACTACCTCTCCATTTATGTAGGCAAGAAAATAATGTGCATCTGCATTCTTAAATACAGGGTTTGTTTTCTTGTCTAGTACTTCTAATTCTTCTTTAGTAATAGGGGCTACCCAATACTTTGAATCCTTATAAAGCTTATGTGGAAACATGACAAATTCTTTTAATTCATCACTGCTTTCGATTTTCTTTATGGTAATATTTGAATTGGTAATCATTTAAAAATACAAGTTACCAATAAATAGTTATTTTTCAAGATTTCACTAAATTTGGTGAACCCACAAAATATGAAGGTTTTAATAATTTTTCTTGCTATTTATCTATCTGTCAGGTATTTTATTCCTTCAGTATTAAGAATGCTATTTGCTGATTTTTTCAAAACAGCTGAAAAAAAATCAAATTTTGATAATACCTCAAAAAAAAATAAGGGGAAAACGAATGAAAAATACGGTGAATATATAGACTATGAAGATATCGATTAATAAAGTTCGACTTAGAAAATCTTTGATACATCTATATACTGCTGTTGGTTTTGTCGCTATTTCATTGATTTTTTACTCTCCGTTGCTTGATGGCAAGAAGTTATTTCAATCTGATATAAATCAATATGAGGGTATGTCAAGGGAAATTCAGGAAAACAGAGATAATTTTTCTAAAGAAATTTATTGGATTGATAATGCTTTTGGAGGGATGCCTACGTTTCAGCTAGGTGCAAAATACGCTTATGATATTCTTTCTCCTCTCCATCTTTTGTTTAGATTTATCCCAAGGCCTGCTCATACTCTTTTTCTCTACCTATTAACAATGTATATCCTGTTAATGGTGCTAAAAATACCTTGGAGAATAGCAGTCCTCGGTTCTATAGCGTTTGCTTTCTCTACATATCTACTTATAATCCTTCAAGTTGGACATAATACAAAGGCTCTTGCCATATCTTACATTCCTCTTGTAGTCGCTGGATTAGTTCTATTAAGGCAGAATAAAATTCTTCCTGGATTCTTAGTAAGTTTAATCGCTTTATCATTGCAAATAAGAGCTAATCACTATCAAATGACCTACTATATGTTGATATTATTAGGTGTTTACTTTATTGTATATCTAGTTGATTCATATCGAAAGAAAGACTTAAAAGAATATCTCAAATACATTGGAGTTTTTGCTTTAGCTGGTATTTTATCATTAGGTCTAAATGCGCCAAATATTCTATCAACATATGATTATTCAAAATATTCTACTAGATCTCAAAGTGAGCTTACTTTAAATCCAGATGGAACTGAAAAAGAAAGAACCTCAGGTCTAGATTATGATTATATTACACAATACAGCTATGGAATTTTTGAAAGTCTAAATCTTGTAGCTCCTAGAATTCAAGGAGGTGCCTCATCAGAAGATCTTGGTGATAAATCTAACCTCTATAAATTCTTAATTGATAATAATGTCCCCAAACCTCAAGCTGATTCATTTATTAAGTCAGTCCCTACCTATTGGGGCAATCAGCCAATACTTGAGGCACCCGCATATATTGGAGCCTCTGTTGTATTTCTATTTATATTGGCTCTTTTTGTGGTTAAAGGACCTTTCAAGTGGTGGCTATTAATTTCATTTATTTTGTCGTTATTGCTTTCTTGGGGAAAAAACTTTCCACTGCTTACTAATCTATTTATAGATTATTTCCCATTTTATAATAAATTCAGAGCAGTATCATCAATCCAGATAATACTTGAATTTGCAGTTCCTTTATTATCTGTAATAGGTCTTCATAAGTTCCTGGCAGATGCTAACCTAAAGAATATTAAAAGATCTTTTGCAGTTTATGCAACACCATTGTTAATCATTTTATTGACTAGCAGCTCTTTATCATTCTCTGGTTTATATGATGATTATTACTCTAATGGATATGGTCAAGAAATCTTTAATCAAATATTAGAAGAAAGAAGAATTATTTTTAATCAAGATATCTTAAGAGCACTAATAATTGGACTTATAGTCTTTCTAACTTTAAGGTTCTCCAAGTTAATTGGAAGAAACTTCACATTTATAATTGTCTTTATAATTGTCTTTATTGACCTATTTACTATAAACAATAGATACATAGATAAAGACTTATTTATAGATAAATCAATAAATACATATCAATTATCAGATATAGATAATGAGATACTTAATGACAGTTTAGACTTTAGAGTCTTTGACCTATCAGCTGGAATATCAAATGCTAGCACCTCTTATTTTCATAACTCTATAAATGGATATCATGCTGCAAAACTTAGAAGATTCCAAGAGTACTATGACTACTTATCAGTTCATGATAATCAAAAGTTATTTAACTCTTTAAATGTTAAATATTTAATTGGTAAAAATGAAGATAATCAAGATCAATTATATCAAAACCCTGATGCATATGGTAATGCTTGGGCAATTGATTCAATAGTATTGACAGATAGTCCTGATGAGCTTTTTGAGAAATTAAAAGATACAGATTTAAGAAAAGTAGGGTTGGTCTCAAATAAATCTATACCTGCAGACATTTCACTTAAATATAATTCATCAGATCTGATAAAAATTGAGAAAATAAAAAATTCATCTTCATATTTAACCTATCAGTTTGAATCACTTTCAGACCAACTTATAGTCTTTTCTGAGATATATTATCCTTCAGGCTGGGAAGTTTATGTTGATGGAGTTGAATCTAGCTATTTTGACATTGATTATCTGCTTAGAGGAATGTTAGTCCCAAAAGGTGAGCATACAATTGAATTCTATTTCTCTCCAAAAATTGTAAAAACAGGAATAAATATTAGAATAATTACAATTATAATTACCTTTAGCTTAATCGCGTTCTTGATTTACAAAGAAAATAAATGGGAATAGTAGTTAGGCAATCTTTTTTAAACTTAATAAGTATTGGTATTGCATTTCTTATTGGGGCGGTTAATACCTTATATCTATACCCAACATTTCTAGGCAGTAAATTTCAGGGACTTGTAATAGCCTTACTAGCAATTTCTAACCTAGTTCAACCATTTATTTCATTTGGGACTCAGCATGCTGTTATAAGATACTATTCAAAATATACTAAGAAAACTGATAGAGACGGGCTATTAACTATTTCAATATTAATCCCGCTCATAATAGTATTGTTATTTATACCGGTGTTTATAGGTTATTATGATGAGATAAGACAATACCTTTTTCAAAGTGATCAAAGTCTTTCTAGATATGCCTATGTAATTCTTTTTATAGCAGTTTCTACTTCATTTTTTGAGGTCTTTTACTCATGGCTTAGGGTAAAGCTCAAATCTGTATTTGGAAACTTTTTAAAAGAGCTCTATCCTAGATTATTAATTGCTTTATTATTAATCTCATACTCTATTGGACTTTTAAATTTTGAAAGCTTTATTCTCTATTTAATCTATGGATATTACCTAAGACTATTAATAGTAATTATCTATTCATTTTATATAAACAAACCGAAGTTAAATCTTAACTTTAAAAAAGACTTCTATGAGATTTTTAAATACTGTTTACTAATTTTTCTATCTGGTGCTGCATCAAGTATTATACTAGATATTGATAAGTCAATGCTATCATCAATTCTAACTGTTGAAAATGTTGCTTATTATTCTGTTGCAGTATTTATTGCTGCAGTCATTGAAATTCCTGGCAGGGCAATGTTTCAAATATTAAGTCCAGTTGTAGCTAATGCAATAAATAAAAATCAAAAGAAAAAATTAGAAGATCTTCTAAAGAAAAGTTCTACCAATCTTGTGCTGGTCGCTAGTTTGTTTTTTTTATTAATAAACTTGAATATTGATGATTTCTATGAAATGCTAAATCAAGACGGATATGCTATTGGTATCCCTATTGTAATCATTGTTTCATTTGGAAAATTATATTCAATGTCAATAGGATGTATTAACAACATTATCTCTAATTCTAAATATTATTATTATACTTTTTGGTTTTCTTTATTTTCATCTGTGTTAGCAGTTGTTTTGAATATATATCTAATAACAGAATTTGGAATAATAGGTGCAGCATACGCAACTCTAATTGTTCTTGCGATTATGAATACATTAAAAATATATTTAGTAAAAGCTAAATTTAAAATTCATCCATACAGCAAAGACACAATAAAAATTATAATCCTGAGTGTTCTTACATTCTTTGTTTTCTCAAATCTTCAATTAGGATTTCAACCGCTAATCAATATAATTGTTAAGTCTAGTTTGATTCTAGTACTCTACACTTTGTCAGCTTATATATTCAAGCTAAGTGATGACGTAAATATATTCATCGATAAGTTTAATAAGAATTGGTAATTAAATAATCTTTTTCTTAAGATACTGACCAGTATATGACTCCTTATTTTTAATTATCTCTTCTGGAGTACCTTGAGCAATAATATTTCCACCTTTATCACCACCCTCTGGACCAAGATCAATTATATGGTCAGAACATGAAATCATATCTAAATTATGTTCAATCACTAATATTGAATGTCCCATTCTAATAAGCTTATCAAATGTATTTAATAATTTCTTCACATCGTGAAAGTGTAGACCAGTAGTTGGTTCATCAAATATGAAAAATGTTTTTTCTATTTGATCACCCTTGCCAATAAATGATGCCAATTTAATCCTTTGTGCTTCACCACCAGAAAGAGTATTGGAAGATTGACCTAATGATACATATCCCAACCCAACAGATTGAAGAGGCAAAAGCTTGTTAACAATCTTTGTTTGGTTATACTTTCTGAAAAACTGAATACATTCATCAACGGTCATTTTTAAAAGCATATCTATGCTTATGCCATTATATTTAATTGCAGTAACTTCATCCTTAAACCTTTTTCCTTTACAGATTTCACATTCTAATTCAACATCAGCCATAAACTGCATCTCAATTCTTACTACTCCTTCACCTTTACACTCATCACATCTTCCACCATCGGTATTGAAAGAGAAGAATTTTGATTTAAAACCTTTAGATACCGATTGAGGTATTTTGGCATATAGATTTCTTATATCATCATATACCTTAAGATAAGTAGCAGGATTTGATCTAGAGGATCTTCCAATTGGATTTTGATCAATAAACTGAACAGATTTAATCTTACTTAAATTACCTGAAATATCATTGAATTTACCTGGTTTTTGAGAATAATCTCTGAAATAATTAAGAAGGGCAGGGTATATAATCTTTTTAACAAGAGTTGATTTTCCACTACCTGAAACACCAGTTATCATTGTAAGGCATCCAAGAGGAATTTTTACAGTAATATTTTTTAAATTATTTTCTTTTGCCCCATTAATATTAATATGATATCCTGATTTCCTCCTTGAGCTAGGTATATCAATTTTTTCAACTTTTCTTAAATATTTAGATGTGAGGGTATCAATTTTTAGTAATTCATCAATATTTCCTTGACCAACAATCTCACCTCCTAAAGTTCCAGCCATTGGTCCTATATCTATTACATGATCTGCTGATAATATTATTTCTTCATCATGCTCAACGATTATTACTGTATTCCCTATATCTTTTAAATTCTTTAAAATTTTAATAAGGTTTTCATTATCTCTTGAATGAAGTCCTATTGATGGTTCATCTAATATATAAGTTGACCCAACTAGGCTACTTCCCAATGATGAAGCGAGATTTATCCTTTGAGTTTCTCCACCAGACAATGTATTAGCTTTCCTATTCAATGTCAAATAACTCAGTCCAACATTCATTAAATAATCAACCCTATTGTTTATCTCTTTCAAAATTCTTTCAGAGACTTTTTTCTCAGTCTCATTCAAATTGATATTTTTAAAAAAGTAGCTTAATTTATCAATTGGCATCGATAAAATATCAGGGAGGTTCTTATTATTTATTTTTACAAAATAAGCTTCTTCTCTTAGTCTACTTCCTTTACATTGATTACATAGTGTCTTACCACGATATCTTGAAAGAAGAACTCTGTTCTGAATTTTGTAATTCTTCTTCTCTAAATATTTAAAAAACTTATTAATTCCACTAAAATACTCGTTGCCTTCCCAGAGTATTCTGATTTCTTCTTTTGATAATTCATTGTACGGTTTATAAATTGGAAAGTCAAATTTATCAGCATTGTCTATTAATTTAACATAATATTTCCTCAGCCCAGTTCCTCTCCATGGTGCTATAGCGTCGTCATATACTGATAAACCTTTATTAGGTATTACAAGCTCTTCATCAATCCCTATTGTTTCTCCAAATCCATCACAATTTTTACAAGCTCCAAAGGGATTATTGAAACTAAATAAATGAACAGATGGTTCAATAAATTTAATTTCATCGGCTTCAAACTTATTTGAAAAACTAGTCTCTTTATTGTTTTCAAGATTGTAGATTGAGCAAAATCCTTTTCCCTCATAAAATGATAATTCTACAGAATCGGCAACTCTTGAGATAAAATCCTTATCATTTCCAACAACTAGTCTGTCTACAACTAACTTAAAATTTAGTATTGCATTTTTATCGATATCATTAATATTATATATCTCACCCTCTTTAAATATTCTTACAAACCCCTGTTTTTTTAGAATCTCTAGCTTCTCTAATGATTGTTTTTTAGATGACGATTCAATTGGAGACAATAATAATAGTTTTGATTTTAATTTTTCATTTAATACCATATCTACTACATCAGAGGTAGAATCTTTCTTAACAACACTATTTGATTCAGGAGAATATGTCACTCCAATTCTTGCAAATAATAACTTTAGATAATCATAAATTTCAGTTTTTGTTCCAACAGTAGATCTGGGATTTGATGTATTAATTTTTTGCTCAACTGCAATTGCTGGAGAAATCCCCTTAATATAGTCCACCTTAGGTTTATTAAGCTTTCCCATAAACTGTCTAGCATAAGATGATAAACTTTCTACATATCTTCTTTGTCCTTCTGCATACAGAGTGTCATAAGCTAATGATGATTTACCAGAGCCAGAAAGACCAGTAATAACAGTTAAATTATTTCTAGGAATAACAACATCAATATTTTTAAGGTTATGAAGCTTAGCACCTTTTATTATGATGTTATGTTTGGGGTCAATTTTAGAAATATCTTTCATTAAATCCGTAAAAATGCAAAATTACTTAATAAGTTTATTAATTACAGACTTCCTACCAATAGTTTTTGTTATAATGTCATTGTTAATATCCCAACCTCTTGCTGGGCAGTGTTCTCTTCCATAGAAAATAATTCTAAGGTGTAATTCATTCCATTTTGATTTAGGGAATAATCTTTTTGCGTCCATTTCTGTTTTAATAACATTTTTACCGGTTGAGAGTCCCCATCTATACATAAGTCTATGTATATGAGTATCAACAGGAAATGCCGGTTGACCAAAACCTTGAGAAACAACAACACTTGCAGTCTTATGCCCAACAGAGGGAAGCTCCTCTAACTTTTCAATATCTTCAGGAACTTTACCACTATATTTTTCAATTAAGATCTTAGATAAATTCCATATACCCTTTGCTTTTGTTGGAGATAGCCCAACAGGTTTAATTATATTTCTAATCTCTTCAATACTAAGCTTTATCATGTCAAAAGGATTGTCAGCTTTCTTAAAGAGTAGAGGAGTTATCTGGTTAACTTTTTTATCAGTACTCTGTGCTGACATTAAAACGGCTATAAGTAATGTGTAAGGGTCTTTATGATCAAGTGGAATATCTAGAGTAGGGTAGATTTCTTCTAATTTATTAATTATGAAATCAACTTTTTCTTTTAGTTTCATTTACTTACTTTTGAAAAAAAAATTATGTTAAAAGTAGGAGATAAGATACCAAATATAAATGTAACAACCCATAAAGGAGAAAGTATAAATCTTGGAGATTTAAAAGGTAAAAAAATTGTTTTATTCTTTTACCCTCGTGCGAATACACCAGGTTGTACTGCACAAAGCTGTAACCTAAATGATAATTATTCAAGACTTACTAGTCAGGGTTATGAAGTGATAGGAGTAAGCCCAGACACTGTAGATAAACAGAATAAATTTGCTGAAAAATTTGGTTTTAAATATAACCTTCTTGCTGACGACTCTAAGGAATTAATCAATGCTTTCGGAGTATGGGGTAAAAAAAAATTTAGAGGTAACGAGTATGAAGGTGTCCTTAGAACAACCTTTTTAATCAATGAAGATGGTGTTATAGATAAGGTAATTGATAAGGTAAATACAAAAGAGCATACGGATCAAATAATAGACTAATTATTTATATCCAAACATTTTATTCTTAATTATCATCTCCGAGACTGCCTTTGGAACTTTATCTTCCCATCCAGGCTCATTTTTCTTAATTTGCTTAAGAATATCTTTAGAAAGTATTTTTAGAAACTCCTCATTATAATCTAGATCACGAATTTTATTATTAACCTTAAAATACTTATAGAACTCTTTCATATTGTCTTCAAGCTTAAGGTTATTTGAGTTGATAATACCTCCATTCTCCTTATCTAAAAGGGGGTAAAGGTATATTTTCATATTATTCTTAAATATATTTCCAAAAGCCTCTAAGATTCCACCTTTTAAATTATCATAATATTGCTCATCAAATATTTCTATGAAGTTTCTAACCCCCATTGTAAGTCCTAATTGTTTCTTTGTATAGCTGGTAAGGTATTGAACTAACTTAAAATATTCTGAAAAGTTTGAGATCATAACCATGTGACCCATAGAACATAATAATTTTGCCCTGTCTAAATAGTCACTATCTTCAATATCACCAGTAGATCTAAGATTTGATAAGGTAATTTCAAATAGAACTAAACTATTTTCTTGCTTTACTTTTTTCTCTTTTAGGAATGCATCTAATGATTTTTTGAACATTTCTTCATTAACTTTTGTCATGGGTCTATAACTTCCTCTTAGAGTCAAAATGTTCTTCTTATAAAGAACTTGAGCAGGGAGAACGTTTGTCCCGCTTTCATCGAATATTACAGCATCCGTCATCCCAAGTCTAACGAGCTCAAGGCTTATTAATCTATTATCAATATCTTTAAATAATGGTCCACTGAAATTAATAGTATCTATCTCAATTGATTGATCATCAATATGGTCAGTCAAATATTTCATTAATTTTAGTGGTTCATTATGCTTGTAGAAAGCACCATAAATTAAATTTACTCCCATAATTCCAAGACTCTCTTGTTGAAGTTTTGCCTCATTTTGATGAAATCTTAAATGAAGTTTAATCTCTGAATAATCATCATTAGGATTAGTTTGAAATCTGATACCCATCCATCCATGACCTTTAAATTTTTTAACAAAATCAATAGTAGCAACTGTATTTGCATAAACAAAGAAAAATTTATCTGGGTTCTTATCTCTAGAAATTCTTTTTTCGAGAAGATTCATCTCATGCTCAAGCATCTTATCAAGACGATTTTGTGTTACATATCTACCATTCTCTTCTTTACCATAAATACTGTCACTAAAACTTTTATCGTATGCACTCATCGATTTGGCTATCGTACCTGAAGCAGCACCAACTCTGTAAAAGTTTCTAGCAACTTCTTGACCAGCTCCAATTTCAACAAAAGTCCCGTAAATATTCTCGTTGAGGTTAATCCTTAATGATTTTCTTTGTACTGAAGGTCTTGATTCATAATCTTTGTCTCCAGGAAGAATTATATTCATCGAATTTTTTTATAAAATTACAAAGATTGTTTAATAAATAAGAATAATTTATCATAGATTTATGCGTGATTAAAATTACATTCTTAGGTACAGGGACTTCACAAGGAATACCTGTAATTGGAAGCGACCATCCGGTTTCATCTAGTAAAGATCTAAAAGACAAAAGACTTCGCTCATCAATACTGATTGAATATAATAATCTTCATTTTACAATAGATTGTGGCCCTGATTTTAGACAACAAATGTTAAGAGCTAATTGTAAAAAATTAGATGCCATAATCTTTACTCATGAGCATGCTGATCATACCACTGGGATAGATGATGTTAGACCATTCTTTTTTAGACAAGGAAAAATTCCAATATTCTTAAATAAAAGAGTATTAGAATCTTTAAATAATAGATTTGCATACATATTTGATCCAAGTCAAAAATATCCAGGAGCACCTGATTTCGAAGTAAATATTATTAATAAAAATGAAAAATTCAACATATCAGATTTAACAATTATACCAGTTGAGTCTCTGCATTTAAGGTTACCCGTGCTTGGTTTTAGAATTAAAAATTTTGCTTATTTAACCGATGTTAAAACAATTTCAGATCAAGAACTTCAAAAATTAAAAGGATTGGACACTTTAGTTATCAATGCGCTTAGATTTGAACCTCACCCTTCTCATTTAAATGTTGATGAGGCTTTAGAAATAATTAATAAGATAAACCCAAAAAAAACTTTATTCACTCATATAAGCCATAACATGGGATTTCATGAAGATGTATGTCAAAGCCTTCCAGACTCAGTCTCTTTAGCATATGATGGTTTAGTATTAGAAATCAATTAAATTTTTGTCTCTTCTATCCAACTAATAAGATTAAGAAGGTTTCTTTGTGATATAGTATGTCCAGATTCAAATTTTTCAAAGATTAGATCATTTTTTTTACTTAAAGACATGATGTAATCCTCAACAAGATTTATTGGAATTACCTCATCTTGAGTTCCATGTGAACTATATATAAGTAATTCTTTGTAGTAATCTAAGTTCTCATTAAGATATGATGGGTGAATAAATGAACTTAACGGAATTACCCTCCTAAACCTATTACTGTTATCAAGACCTAATTTCCAGCATATACTTCCGCCTTGACTAAAACCCAGTATAGTAATATCATCTTTGTTCAAATTTTCATTTTCAATATGTCTATCGATGTTATTAAGAAGATTCTCGATACTTTCATTAATTTCTTTATATCTCTTGTCTAAATTATTTTCAATTACATCTGAATAATCAATATCAAACCATGAAAAACCTCCGAAAGGTAATCTAAGTGGTGCTTCTAAAGAAATTATAGTTTGTGATTGAGGTAGATATTGTTCCAATGAAAATAAGTCCTCCTTATTGCTTCCATATCCATGAAACATAAAAATACAACCTGTTTTTTCATTTGGACTATTAGCTCTTCTGATTAAAAAGTCTAAGTCCATAGTTTATTAAGTGTGAATTTATCTCCATTAACAGATCCGTATACTACTCCTTTTAATTTATTACCCAAAAATGCACAGTTGTTAGAAGATGAAAGAATGTGGTAAGCCGAAAACTCATAATTCTTATCCGGATTAAATAATGTTAAATTAGCCTTCGATCCAACCTCTATAGAATGATCATCTATTTCAAATATCATTTTTCCTCTAGTCAAAATATCAATTGTCTTTTCAAGCGTAAATTGATTACACATTAATCCAAACATCGACTCCAGACCGATTGAACCAGGGGAAGCATCGTCAAAAACAACTTTTTTGTGATCTATATCATATGGCTCATGCATACTTGTTAAATAATCAATAGTACCATCAATTAGACCCTCTTTTAGTGAATTACAATCAGATTCAGATCTAATGGGTGGTATTATTTTAAAGTTAGTATTAAAGTCCGGAATATCTTTTTCAGAAAAAGTAATATGAGCAATACTAACACTGGCCGTTATATCCAGATTCCTCTTCTTGGCTTCTCTAATTAACTCAACTCCTTTTGATGTTGTTATATAGGGTATATGAATCTTTCCACCCGTATAGTTAAGTATTTCAATATCTCTAAATAAATTAATTGATTCTGATATATTTGGTATTCCTTTGAGTCCTAACTCAGTACTGACAATGCTCTCATTCAAAACACCTTTTTTAGATAAAAATTCATCTTGACAAAAAGAGATCACTCTTCCACCAAAAGATTTAGTGTATTCAAGTGCAATTTTTAGAATTGAAGAATCAGTAATAGACTTTTTATAATCTCCAAATCCTATTGCGCCAGCAAGTTTCATATCATAAAGAGAAGCTAGATCAGAACCATTTGATTTGTTAGTTAGATTAGCAACTGGATATATATCTGTTGTTGTATTTAATGATTTCTTTTTCAAGAATTCAACTGATGAATGATTGTCAACAAGAGGGTTACAGTCAGGATTCAATAGTATTGATGTAAATCCAGATGATGCAGCAGTTAACAAACCATTTGAAAGATTCTCTCTCTCTTCATATCCTGGTTCTCCAAAACTAAC
>CACJMJ010000014.1 GCA_902594485.1 uncultured Bacteroidota bacterium | reverse complement strand
CATGGCCATTTCTTTTGTTCCTCCTCCACCTGGGATTAGACCAACACCTGCCTCTACAAGACCGATGTATGATTCAGATGCATGTATACCAGCATCACAATGGATTGAAACTTCAAGCCCTCCTCCCATTACAAATCCATGAGTTGCAGACACTACTGGAACATTACAAGTTCTCATTCGCATCAATATTTTTTGAAAGCCAACCAAGAATTCTTCTATAGCATCAAAATTCTTTTGCATAGCCATCATTCCCATATTCATTAGATTAGCACCAACTGAAAATTGCTTATCGTTATTTCCAATTACAATACCATTCCATCCATCCCTTTCTGCTATATCAATTGCCTCATTTATACCCTTAGCAATCCCTTCTCCAATTGAATTACCTTTTGTCTGAAACTCAATACACATTACTCCATCTCCAATATCATGAACAGTACACTCTGGGTTTTTGAGGATTTGTTTATTTTCTCTAAATGCGTCAAGTATATAGTGATTTTCAGAGCTAGGTACATTTATATACTTTTTCGTATTTATATCATAAAACTTCTTTTTCCCATCTTCAAAAATATAGAATGAATTTGCTCCGGAGTCAACCATATCAGTTATCCAACTTGGAACCTCTTCACCACAACTTTTTATCATTTCAACAGCTTCTTGAATTCCAAGATTATCCCAAATTTCAAATGGTCCATAAGTCCATGCATATCCAGTTCTAATTGCATCATCTATCTGATAGAAATCATCTGCAATTTCTGGAATACTCATAGCTGAATATGACAGTAAACAAGAAAAATACTCTTTGTAGAACTTATTTACATTTGAGTCTCCCTCAACCAGATACTTAAGCCTTCTATCAAAAAGCTCTATAGATTTAGCCTCTTTTACTTCTGGAATATTTGGTTTAATTGACTTTCTATAAGTGTTTGATTCTAGATCAAGAGCATTTATAACAGATCTGCCATTCTCATCTTTTTCCTTTGTTTTCTCATAGTATCCTTTTCCAGATTTATTTCCAAAAAACTTATTTTCAATTAAAAAATTGAAGGATTTATTCTCTGGTTGATCTTTAAGTTTACTATAAAATGTGTCACCCTCTACATTGTTGACTAAAAAGTTGGTTACGTTATTACTTGTGTCCAATCCAACTAGGTCTTGCAACCTAAATGTTCCTGAGTTGGGAAGACCAATAACACTTCCAGTCATTAGATCTACTTCCTCAATTTTAAAATTATACTTCTCAGTTAATTGAGAGGATTTAATTCCACACATTACACCAATTCTGTTACCAATGAATCCAGGTGTATCTTTACACAAAACTGTTTGTTTTCCAAGAATAACATCTCCGAATTCCATCAAGAAAGAAATTAAAGATGGGTCAGAATCAGTATGAGGAATTACCTCAAATAATCTTAAATATCTTGGAGGGTTAAAGAAGTGAGTTCCACAAAATTTAGATTTAAAGTCATCTGATCTTCCTTCACATAAAAGTGATATTGGGATACTTGAAGTGTTAGAAGTTACAAAAGCATGATCAGATTTATATTTTTCAACTTTTTCAAAAACAGTTTTTTTAATTTCAAGATTTTCAACAATTACTTCAATTATCCAGTCTGCATCTTTAATCTTTTCAAAATCATCATCGAAGTTACCAGTTTTGACTCTGTTTGCATATTCTTTTTTATATAATGGGTTTGGTCTGGATTTTATTGCATTCTTTAGTGACTCATCTGCAATAAAATTTTTGTTTTTTATAGACTTATCATTAGGTTGAATATCTAACATTAAAACATCTATACCAACATTTGCAAGATGACATGCTATTCCGGAACCCATTACTCCTGATCCTAAAACTGCTGCTTTTTTTACTTTGTAGCTCATATCTTTTTATAATAAATGCTAATCTAAATAAAATTATTTTATTATTACCTTTACATGGTTAACGAAAAAATTATGGATAAAGAAAATATACTTTCAAACTTTCAAGAAAAAGCTAAAAATGCTGCACCTATAGGTGGAACTATTAAATTTGAAATTGATGGAAACTCAATTTGCATAGATGGCACTGGTTCAGAAAATAAAATTTTATTAGAGGATATGGAAGCTGATTGCACCATTACTATGGCAGGATCTTTAATGGAAGATCTTAAGAATGGTAAGGTGAATCCTATGATGGCTGTTATGAGTGGAAAACTCAAAATTAAAGGTGATCAAGGATTAGCTATGAAGCTGCAGGCTTTCATGTAATTTTAAAAATATTAATTTTTTGATTACATTGTAGGTGACTATTAAACCAGTGATCAATAAAGTTAACATAAGAATTAATCGTTCTAGAGCTAAATATGCTATTACTCTAGCCAAGTCTTTGTCTCCTAAGGACAAAACTTCCGTAAACAAAATTTGGGAACTTTGTGGTTTCAAATCTAAAAAAGAATTTGAAGAAAGTTTTAAGACTATTTATGGAACTACTTTTAAAGACTACATTAATAAGCTGTAATCAATTTTAGTAATTATCTTTCATTAAATTTGCAAACCGGTGAAGCGAAATTTAGACATTCTAGTTATTTCTGATTTACATCTTGGAACATATGGGTCTGAAGCTGATGAAGTATTGGCTTATCTTGACTCCATTGAAGCAGACAAAATTGTAATTAATGGTGACTTTGTTGATATAATGCTTTTTAATAAACGCTTTTGGCCCTCATCTCACATGAAAGTAGTAAAGTATTTTCTTGACTTAATCTCACAGGGAAAGGAAATATATTACGTCACTGGAAACCATGATGAACTAATGAGAAAATTTTTAAACTTTAAAATTCAAAACTTTAAAATTGTTAATCAAATTGTTCTAGATACTCCTGAAGGTAAGGTATGGATGTTCCATGGAGATGTTTTTGATTTTTCTATTCAAACTGGATGGTTAACAAAGCTCGCTGGATTTCTCTATGACTATATGATTATGTTTAATAGCTGGATTAATAAAAAGATTATGAGACCTCTAGGTCGAAAAAGATTGAACTTCTCAAAAACAATAAAGGCAAATGTCAAAACTGCAGTTCAATATTTTGCAAATTTTGAGATAAAAGCAGCTGAAATAGCACAAAAAAATGGATATAAATATGTAGTATGTGGCCACATACATACACCAAAGATTGAATCATTTGACATCAATGGAGAGGAAATAATTTACATGAATTCTGGAGATTGGCTTGAAAGTCTTTCTTCTTTAGAATATGTAGACAATAAATGGTCTATATATATGCATAAAAGGACTGAACAGGAATATAAAGGTGATAATGATTCAAGAATTGAAATGACCAATAAGGAACTCTACAAAGATCTTATAGCTGAGTTTAAAATTCTTCAGGATAAATGAAAATTCTTTATGCAATCCAAACTACAGGGAATGGTCATCTTGCTAGAGCTCAAAGTATAATTCCTAGATTAAAAGAAATTGCTGATATAGATATTATTACAAGTGGTCCAAAAAATGATTTTTTATTGGAGGAAGAACCAATATATCATTATCATGGACTTACTTTTTTCTATACCGATAAAGGTGCAGTCAATTGGTTAAAAACAATTTTTTTAAATAACTATTTTAGGTTCATTAAAGAAATCATTTCGTGTCCTATAAAAAAATATGACTTAATCATAAATGATTTTGAACCTGTTTCAGCTTGGTCAGCAAAATTTAAAAATATTAAATGTTTTGAGCTCACCAATCAATATTCAATGGGGCTTAAAAATATACCAAAGCCAAATAATTATTCAAGAATAGTTCTTCATGCAATTAAATATATTATTCCTTCAAATCTTGGTTATGGATATCACTATAAAAAATATACAGATAGAATTTTTTTTCCTATCATCAGAGACAAGGTTAGGAACCTCAATGTATCAAGGAGTGATGAAATTATTATTTATTTACCCACCTACTCTCCTTCAAATTTAATTGAAGTAATAAATCAAATTCCACAAAATAAAAAATGGACAATTTTTTCACCTGATGCAAAATCAAAAGAAATTATTTCAAAAGTTAATGTGGAGCCATTGTCTGAAAAGTTATTTTTAGAAAAATTTGCCTCTTGTTATGGAATTGTTTGTGCTGGAGGTTTTGCAACGACATCAGAAGCAATTTTTCTTGGAAAACCTATGTTAGTCGTACCAGTTGAATCTCAAATAGAACAGCAATTTAATGCAGCAGCATTAAAAAAAGAGGGGGTGACAGTAATTGACAGGTTCTCCTTTAAAAATATTGATCATATTTCAAAATGGGTTGACTCACCAAAAATTTTTGAAATAAAGTATAAAGACGAGTCAAAAGAAATAGTTGAAAAATTAATTAATGATTACTCAAATCTTAACTAAAAAATTATCATGGAAGAAAACATTGAAAAACTAAAATTCCCTATTGGAAAATACAAAGCAATTCTTGAGTTTAATTTTTCAAGAACTGTTGAAGATATTAAAACACTTGAGTCATTTTCTCAAAAACTCAAAGACGCTGTAAAAGGACTTGACAAAACAGATTTAAAAAAGACCTACAGAAATGGTGGAATGAACATAGCTCAAATCATCCATCACTATTGCGATACTCACACTTATGCATTTATGAGAACAAAGCATACACTTTTAGAGGATAATCCAAGTGTAAAAATGTATGAGGTAAGTGAATTTTTAACTACTCCTGAATCAAATGTATTAGATATTAATGATAGCCTAAATGTTATTGATGGGATACATGCAAAATGGGTTTCACTACTTAAAACCTTATCAGAAGAAGACTTCAAAAAAACTTACTATCATTCTTCTAGAGATAAAAATATTATTCTTCATGAGCATGTTGGAATGTATGCATGGCACACTAAACATCATTTAGTACATATAGAAATAGCTAAGAAAAGTATTAAAAAAGAAGGCAAGAGAATTCAGTAAAAGTCATATTATGAACACATTTGAAATAAAATACAAAGGAAACCTAAGAACTACTGCAATTCATTTAGACTCTGGATCTGAAATAAGTACAGATGCTCCAAAAGATAATCATGGACTTGGAGAAACCTTCTCTCCTACTGATATGGTATGTACTGCTTTAGCAAGTTGTATATTAACTATTATGGCAATTGCTGTTGAAAGGGATGATATTGATATTAAAGGCACTACTGCAGTTGTTAAAAAAACAATGGGAAAAAATCCTAGACGGATTTCAAAGATTGATATTGATTTAACTTTCCCTAGAGAATATGATCAAAAAACTAAAACTATTTTAGAGAGAGCCGCCTATAATTGTCCAGTCCATCATACATTATCTGAAACTGTAGAAAAGAATATCTCTTTCAATTATTTAAGTAAGTGATATAAGCTTTAATGGAAGATTATATGAAGTAAAATAAGGCTAACAGCTAATACCCAGCCAAAATTTCTGGTCAAATTATTTGCTGGTCTAAATAATGATACCAAAGAATTAAATTTACCCCTGCTTGCTAAGGTTGTTAAAGATAGCCCTATTAGAATAACCCAAAAAGCTCTTACAAAATAATTCATTTCTGGTAAAAAAATCTGTAGTGAGATATTTATAGGAAGTGTTGCAATAAATGCAAATAGAACAACTTCTTGCCTTGGCTTTATTAAAATAACTGCACTACAAATCAGCACTACTATTCCACAGTTTATATAATACCTAAGATTATTTAGGGTATGTGTAAATGCTGAATTAGGATCATCAAATTTTAAGTATAATAAAACCATTCCCATTAACAGTGCTGTTCCTAGACTAAATAAAATAGCCTTTTGTCCAGCTTTTATTTTTTCTTTGTCGTTTGCTTTTTTATTAATGTATTTTGAATAAATATCTGTTGACCATAATGTAGCAAGTGAATTAAAAGTTGAATCAACAGTGCTCATAAGAGAGGCAAATAATCCACAAAGTATAACGCCTTTTATTCCTACTGGAAGGTAAGTATTTACAATGTATGGGAATGCCATGTCAGGCTCGCCAAGACTATCACCTAAAATACCATAAAGTGCTATTCCAGGAATAATAATAAGTATCGCCATCAAATATTTTATTAAGCCACCAGCCAATAAACCTGCTTGGGCGTGTGCAACACTTTTTGCAGCTAATGCTCTTTGCATTACTGTTTGATTAGCACACCAATAGTTTATATTAAGTAAGAATAATCCAAATAAATGAGTCCATGGTAAGGTTGGATGATCTGAGGGTAAATGTAGGTGCATTCTTTCTGGTGTTTTTATGTAAAGTTGTTCCCATCCTCCTAACTGATTTACTGCTGTAAAACAAACAACAATTCCACCAATAATTAACACGCTGAATTGTATAATATCTGTTTTAACAACTGCACTTAAACCACCTAAATAAGTATATATGGCCGAAAATACTCCTAGTATTAAAATCAATATTGCTATTCTAACTATTCGATTTGAATGCAACACTGATAATTGCTCCCCAAAAACAAGTTCTGCAGCATATGCTCCCCAAAAAAGAGCTGCCCCAATTGTAACTGTTGCGAACAATGCTATGTTAGCGATTGAATAAAATAACGCTATTCTCTGTCCAAGCTTTTGAGCAATAAACTGAGTTATTGTCATAATTTTTTCACGCAAAAAAAGAGGAACAAAGACGAATGCTCCAATTAATATTCCTTGTACTGCATTAATTTCAAGATTAGCTTGAGCTAGTCCAAATAAATATGCAGAACCCATCATACCAAGAAATTGATATCCTTGAATATTTGTTGCAATAGTTGAAAGAGCAACTGAATACCAAGGAAGGTTTCTAGAGCTTAAAAAATACTCGTCTGCTGAGCTATCTGCTTTGACTTTTCCACGTAGAGCTACTGCCATAATTATGAAAAAATAAAACAGAACAATTATAAAGTCTAGCATATCTTATTTTCTAACTCCACTGCCTAAAGGGCTGTTAGGTGTTTTTTTGGGACGTCTTCCAAAAACTTCTGGAAGAGACACTGTTTTTATGTGTGGTAGAATATATTTTGCAAACAATTCACATTCTTTATGGTGAGGGTAACCTGAAAATATAAATGATCTTATTCCCATATCCATATATCGCTTGATTTTTGCCAAGACCTGGTCTGGGTCTCCAACAATAGCTGCTCCACATCCAGACCTTGCCAGCCCAATCCCTGTCCATAAATTTGGTTCTACATAATGTTGATTATCTGCTTCTTCTCTAAGCATAGCTTGTCGTGCTACTCCTAAAGAAGCTGCATCCTGTGCTCTGTTTCTTATATCTTTTCCTAAATCCAAATCTAATTTTGAAAGCAGGTTATTAGCATAAGCTCTTGCCTCTTTCTCTGTTTCTCTTACTATAACATGCACACGAAGTCCAAACTGAACCGTGCGCTCATAATCTGAGGCTTTATTTGTCATGTCGTTCATTAGTCCTTGAAGTTTTTGTTCTGTTTCAGGCCACATTAAATAAACATCGCAATGTTCGGCGCACAAATCTACACCATCAGGAGAATACCCACCAAAATAAAGCAGCGGTCCTCCATTTTGTTGATATGGTTTTACAGGATCTGTTGGCAAACTTAGTTGATAATATTTACCATTAAACTCAATTCTGTCTTGTGTCCATGATTGTTTTAGAATTTCTATGACTTCTCGTGATCGAGCATATCGCTCTGATGAAGAAAGTTTTACTCCTGGCAAATCAGAGGATATAATATTAATAGTAAGTCTACCTTTAAGCATATGGTCTAAAGTAGAAATAGTTCTAGCTAACATTGGAGGGTGTAATTCACCACAACGAACAGCTGCTAAAAAATTTATATGCTCTGTAGCTGTCGCCATACCAGCTACATATGAAAGTGTATCTTGACCAACTTGGTATGAAGAGGGACAAAGAACATTTCGGAAGCCTAATTCATCAGCTGTTTTTATAATTTTTGATGTATTTTCCCAACTGCTTTTGTAAATAGGATTTCGGTTTCCTAAAAAATCATCATCTCCATCACAAAGTGGGGCAAACCAAGAAACTTCTGCACCATCAATTTTCATATAAGGTTTTTTTCATCATTACAAGTTATAAAATTGTTTTAGGGGGTAATAAAAAAATCGCAACAAACTATTTAATAGTCTATTACGATTTTCTTAAGTACTCGAGGCGGGACTTGAACCCGCACGAACATTACTGCTCATTGGATTTTAAGTCCAACGTGTCTACCAATTCCACCACTCGAGCAATTGAGCGAAAGACGGGATTTGAACCCGCGACCTCCACCTTGGCAAGGTGATGCTCTACCAACTGAGCTACTTTCGCAGAACTGCAAATTTAAAATAATTTAATTATTTGAGAAGAATAAATAAATTAATCTTCACCAATTTCTGTCTTTGAAAGTGCAAGTGCAGTTTGATACTCATTTATTTGGTCATTAAGAAACCTAGTGTACATACCTACGTATATTCTAGATTGTGATAATGCACCATATAATTCATTTGAGAGGTAATATTGTCTATTAAATCTAAATCTGGTTAACTCCTGCTGACCATATATCTCACCATCATATGAATTATAGTTAAATTGAATCCTAAAATTTCCCATAATTTGACGCCTCCAAAGCAAGTTGAAGTTATCTATTTCAACTGATGTTGCATAGTTTCTCTCTTTTTTATGTGTGTACATATTCAAAAGCAATGCTTTTAATTCCTCATTTTCAATTAGATTAAATGATCCATTAGCAATTAACTCATTAAAAATACCATCTTGAGGGAAAAAAGATGTCCCAATTTGTATTTGTAGAAGAATTTCTGCAACCTCACGGTCACTTAATAAAGTGTGATTATTATTAATGTCATTTAATAATTTTACAAGGTTCTTATCAGAATTACCAAGACCTTCAAGTATAATCTCAATTTGATCTATATCACTCTCGAGAGTTTTAGTAAGGTCTGTTAGCAGATAGTTTTTTTCTTGTTTTGTAATATTTACTTGTCGTCTTTGTTCTAAGTAAAAAGATAGGAGTACACTTAAAATAATTACAACTGCTTGTATAATATTATTTCTAATAAATGATTTGAAATTATTGCTTGTTTTGGTCATACTTAAAAATAATAAACTTTATTTATATATAGTTAAATCAAGATTTAATGTATCAAAAAATTTAAATCTATTTAAACAGACAGACAGTATTGTGTCTCTTAAAGAACTGGAGATTCTTTCAGGAAAATATTTAACAGCTATGTAGGCTTGAAAAGTTTCAGCTACATCCTCTGAGTCAGGATTATCTTTAGCATAAGTTGATAGGTAATTACCATCAAGTAAAACAGCTTCATTCCATCCCTCTTGTCCATAAACATATGGGTCAATTGAAAGGTGCGCTGACTCATGGATCATTAATTCTTCTGTCCTGTCTCCGCTGGGTCTTGTTGATACTATATTATCAAGCCAGCCAGTATGAAATGTAATATTTGCATAATTTAAATCATCAGTTCTTTGAGCTGAAGCTACTTCTTCTCCTTTTAAAAACTCAAAAGACTTAATATTTTTTCTAAGGTCTTTTCCAAGTTGACCAATTAAAGGAGCATATTTAAGTTCTATGCTAGCTGCTTCCTCTAATGTAAATTCAGAGTAGATTTCAAAGTCTACAGAAAGACCATCACCAAAATTTACCTTATACACATGGGCAGGATATGTAATAAAATCCGGTATAGACTTATCATAAAATAATCTATCTGAAATACCTTGGTAAGAGGATGTTGAATAGACTGTGTAATCAGAAGGTTTAATTAAATCTGGAAGATCCCACATTGTACCCCCAAAAGGTGGGGCTATAATTTCAATCTTATTAAAAAGGTATACCCCATCCTCAGCACTTTGAGATCTAATTAAATATAATTGATCTTGAAGATCATTTAACTGATTTGTCAGATTGTTATTGTCACTTTCAAAAATTTCATTTGATTCAGTTAGAACTTCTATTTGATTAATATACTCCTCAATTTGATTCTGAAAACCACTAATTTGAAAATTTAATTCATCGATTTGACCTAATTGAATATTATTCTGGGAAGTTAATTGGTTTATCTGAATAGCGTAATCGTTAATTTCAGAATTAAGTTTTGCAATTTCCGACTGGAGGTCAACAATTGTCTCATTTAGTTCATTGATCTCATCTTCTTTTGAACAAGAAATAATGATTAATAATACAGATAAAAAAAGATACTTATAGTTTTTCATACTGAATAATCATCTCTCCTGGATTATGTGATGGAATATAATAAGAGAATCCGTGTCTATTACATATTTGATCAATAATTTTTTTTTGCATAACAGGTGAATTCCCTGTTATGACATGAAGACTAACACTTCCTTTTACAGAGTGTAGGAGCATATATTCCTCAATTAGTTCAAGACCCTCTGGATGAGTTTTACCATGTAAGTCAATCTTCATCTTTTATTTCTTTTTTAATCTGATTCAATTTAATAAGAGCTTCAACTGGGCTTAGATTATCAATATCTAAATTTTCAATTATTTTTCTAATTTCTTGCATCTTTGGATCTTCGACATCAAAAAAACTTAGTTGAAAATCACCATCTTTGCTTCCACCTCTAGATTCTTTAGGCTTATTTCTTTCCATCAATTTTAGTTTGTTTTTCGCTGAGTCTAAAACTAATTTCGGCATTCCTGCCATTTTAGCTACATGTATACCAAAACTATGATTACTCCCTCCTCTAACAAGTTTTCTGAGAAATGTTACATCATCTTTTGTCTCTTTAACACTTACATTAAAGTTTTTAATTCCTTTAAATATTAATTCCATTTCATTCAAGTCATGATAATGTGTTGCAAAAAGAACATGTGGTTTATTTTTATTTTCGTGAAGAAATTCAGCAATGGCCCAGGCAATTGATATTCCATCATAAGTACTTGTTCCTCTACCTATCTCATCTAAAAGGATAAGGCTATTCTTTGTCAAGTTATTTAATATAGATGCCGTCTCATTCATCTCAACCATAAATGTTGATTCTCCCATAGAGATATTATCACTTGCCCCTACTCTTGTAAATATTCTGTCAACTATACAAAATTTCATGTTTTTTGCAGGAACAAAACTTCCAATCTGAGCTAATATTGTAACTAATGCAGTTTGTCTAAGTATTGCTGATTTTCCTGACATATTTGGACCTGTGATCATAATAATTTGCTGATCATTATCTAATAAAATATCATTTGGAATATATCTCTCCCCATGAGGAAGGTTAGCCTCAATAACTGGATGTCTTCCCTCTTTTATTTCAATTTTTTTTTCTTTTATGATCTCTGGACATGAATATTTAAATTTAATTGCTCTTTTAGAAAATGAATTTAAAATATCAATTATTGATACTTTCTCTGAAATCATCTTTAAAGTTGAGAGCCCATCTTGTAGGTTATCAATTAGTTTTAGAAATAATCTTAATTCAAGGTCCTTAATCTTTTCATCTGCATTAACTATTTTTTCTTCATATTCTTTTAGTTCCTGAGTAATATATCTTTCCGCATTGACTAGTGTTTGTTTTCTTATCCATTCTTCAGGGACTTTATCCTTATGGGTATTTCTTACCTCAATATAGTATCCAAAAACATTATTAAAAGAAATCTTCAGTGATGGTATTTTTGTTTTGTTAGTTTCTCTATCAAGAATTTGATTTAAATATTGTTTTCCTGAGGATCTTATTTCTCTTAAAGCATCTAATTCTTTAGAATAATTGTCATTTATAAAATCTCCTTTTAAAACAGAAACAGGTGAATCCTCTTTTAAAGTTTTTGAGATTTCATCAACGATTGATTTTGAGTTAGGCACACTATTACCAAAACTTTTTAAAGTTCCATTTCCTTTCTTAAGGGAGTCTTTAATAATCTTTACGCTTTCTAGGGAGTTTTTTAAATGTACTAGTTCTCTAGGAGAAATTTTATAAGTTGCAACCTTAGACATTAGCCTCTCTATGTCAGATATACTATTTAAATTTAAATCCAGTATATCACTAATATTATCATCATTAATTATAGAATTTACAATCTTTTGACGTCCAAGGATATCTTTTTTATCTACTAAGGGAAATGCAATCCAATTTTTTAATTTTCTGGAACCCATACTAGTAATAGTGTCATCTATAGTCTCCGATAGATTAAATCCGTTAATTGAATTTGAACTAAATAACTCAAGGTTTTTCATTGTGAATTTATCCATCCAAACATATGAGTCTGGAAAAATTCTTTGAAGATTTGAAATATGACTTAAGTTGTTGTGTTCGGTATCATCAAGATAGTGGATAATTGAACCAGCTGCTATTGTACCCAGTTTAATTTCATCCACTCCAAAGCCTTTAAGGCTTTTAGTTTTAAAATGATTTAATAATTTATTGTGAGAGTATGCACTGTCGTATACCCAATCATCTAATGGATAAACATTATATGAATTACCCATTAATTCGTTGAATTTATTCTTTGAAGGTTTTGAAATTAGAATTTCATTTGGTGAAAAGTTTGCTATTAATTGATCAATAAGTTTAATGTCTCCTTGTGATACATAAAAGTCTCCAGTTGAAACATCTAAAAATGAAATACCACATTGATTTTTTTCAAAATATATAGACGCTAAATAATTATTTTTTTTCTGATCTAAGACTCCATCATTTATTGCAATTCCTGGTGTAACAATTTCTGTAACTCCTCTTTTAACAATTTTCTTTGTCAGTTTAGGGTCTTCTAATTGATCACAAATGGCTACTCGATTTCCAGCTTTTACAAGTTTGGGCAAATAATTTTCAATTGAATGATGAGGGAAACCAGCTAATTCAGTTTCACTTGTTGATCCCGCTCCTCTTTTAGTTAGTACAATACCTAAAACCTTTGATGCCAATATTGCATCTTCTCCGAATGTCTCATAAAAGTCTCCTACTCTAAATAAAAGTATAGTATTAGGATATTTAGATTTAATATCATTATACTGCTTCATTAAAGGAGTGATTTTAGTAGCTTTGGTCACAAGTATGTATTTGTGCTAATGTAAATATTTTTATTTTTACTTAAATGCGAAAATTAAAAAATACTGAACTAAATAGAAAGTCAGTAGATGAATTCAAAAAATCTAAAAAAACCTCTGCTATTGTCATTCTAGATAATATTAGGAGTATCCATAATGTTGGTTCAATTTTTAGAACATCTGACTCTTTTTTGATTGAAAAAATTATAATTTCTGGCTACACAGCAACTCCAGATAATCCCAAAATGGAAAAAACAGCATTAGGTTCGTCAGAATCAGTTGATTGGGAGTATTCAGATGACATAATCGATACCATTGAAGAACTCAAAAGGAGAGGAATTAAAGTTGTCTCTATAGAACAAGCAGACAGATCTCTTAAAATTGAAGATTTTAAACCTATTAAGGATAATAAGTATGCATTTATATTTGGAAACGAAGTGGAAGGAATTCAAGATGAAATAATAAATGTTTCAGATGAAGTTGTTGAGATACCCCAGGTTGGAACTAAACACTCGTTGAACGTATCCGTTGCTGCTGGAATTGTTCTGTGGGACTTTTTTTATAAGACAGAAATATAGATAATGAAGTATATACTTTTTATTTCATTACTTTTTATTTCATGTTCAAAAAACTCAGAATCAAATTCTATTAATGAAGATGAAAGTCTAGCTTTAGAAACTGAACAAGTATCTAATGAATATTATGAAATATATCTATTAGAGCAATTGAATGAAAATAGAGGCTATTGTATTGATATTAAAGGTTCAAAATTAAATGCAGATCCTGATAATGGGCTACAAGCTCATACATGCTATTCATATCAAGGAGAAGTTTCTGTCGATCAAGGTTTTGATAATGTAAAAATTGATGAAGATGAATTTTACATGCCTTTTTTTGATGTATGTATGGAGGCAGAAAACACAAGTGCCTCATCAACACTTAAATTAAAAGGATGTAATAAAAACGAAAAGCAGAAATTTAAGTTTAATAATAACGCAGAGATAGTATTAAATGACAACACTAATTTATGCCTTACAATTTCTGAAAATTCTAGAGAAGGAGGTGGTGGAATACCAACTCATTTGATAAGAGACCTGATCCTAGATAACTGTAGCACTGATATTTCAACTAGACAAAGATGGGGACTAAGAAAGGCTCAATAGTGACTCTTTAGGAGTATCATCATCCTCACACTCATATAACAATTCATTTACAGATTTTAATAAAATAGGATGTATAAAATCAGCCGCAATATCATTAAGTGGATACAAAACAAAATTCCTAAGATGTAGTCTTTGATGCGGAATTATTAGATCTTTTTGGTTAACAATTTTATCTGAATAAAATAATATATCAATGTCAATCTCCCTTGCTTCAATCTTGTCATTATTTCTTTTTCTTCCAATTTTTTCCTCTATTTTCTTGAGTTTAATTATAAGTTCCGCTGGTATTAATTCAGATTTTATAAGTGTGCAAAGATTAAGAAAATCATCAGAGTGAAATCCCCAAGATTTAGTCTCATATATTTTAGATATTAAGATTACCTCACCTATATCTTTTTGAATTAATCTTAAAGCTTCTTTAATAAAAGAATAACGATTACCTTTGTTACTGCCTATAGATAAGTAAATCTTTCTCATATATTTGAAATACCATGAAAACTAATCAAATTTCTCTTGCTAATAAAATATATTTAATTCTAGCTGGATTATTTATAACATCTCTAGTAGCTTCAAATTTAATATTTACAAAAATATTTTATTGGTATCCTTTTGATATAAATTTCATGGGTGTAAAGCTTTTTGAATTATCTGTAGGTATTCTTCCCTACCCTTTAACATTTTTAATCACAGACTTAATATCTGAAATATATGGTCAAAAAAAAGCTGATCAAGTAGTAATAACAGGAATATTTGCATCTGTTTTTTCAATATTATTAATTTTTATTTCTAGTCAAGTCCCTGCGATTGAAGGATCTCCTATTGATGATACTACATTTAATAATGTTTTTCTTAATGCTCCATTAGCTGTACTTGCATCAATGCTAACATATTTATTTGCTCAATTTATAGATATTAGAGTTTATCATTTCTGGAAAAGATTGACTAAAGGAAAACACCTCTGGTTAAGAAATAATTTTTCAACTTTTACATCACAATTTGTAGATACATTTACAATTGTATCTCTTCTTATAGTTTTTGAAATATTACCTCAAGATAAATTTCTGGTATTAATAGTATCCGGTTTCCTCTTCAAGGTAATGGTTGCTATTTTAGACACACCTCTTTTGTACATATGTGTATGGTTTTTTAGGAAAAAATTTAACTTAAAAGTGGGAGAGGAAATAAAACTTAACTGAATTGGATAAAAAGAGAATAAATAAATACTTAAGTGAAGTTGGTTTCTGTTCAAGAAGAAAAGCAGATGATTATATTTCTGATGGAAGAGTATATATAAATGGAAAAGCTGCTTTACTAGGATCTAAAGTAAATATTGAAGATGAAATTTCAGTTGATGGTGAAATCATTCAATATAAAGACAAAAATAAGGTATATATTGCTTTTAACAAGCCTGTTGGGGTTGAGTGCACAGGAAATCACAAAGTAAAAGATAATATAATTGACTTTATTAATCATAAAGAAAGACTTTTTACAATTGGGAGAATTGATAAACAAAGTGAGGGTCTAATATTACTAACTAATGATGGAGATATCGTCAATAATGTTCTTCGTGCAGAAAATAGAAAAGAAAAAGAATATATAGTAACTGTCAATAAAAAAATTACTACTGAATTTATAGATAAAATGAGAAGAGGTGTCAGAATAATGGGCAAAATGACTAGAAAATGTTTTGTAAAAAAAATTCATGAAAATAGATTTAAAATTATTTTAACTCAAGGAATGAACAGGCAGATAAGAAGAATGTGTGAGATTCTTGGATATAGAGTTACAAAATTAAAACGTGTAAGAATAATGGATATTCATCTTGACACTAAAGTTGGAGAATACAGAGATCTAAATAATGAAGAAGTTCAGCAGTTATTTATCAAGTAATTGTAATATCGACTGTGTAACCTTCATTTGATCTTACATTAAATACCGTAGAATCTTCAAATATTAAATATTGACCTTTAATACCAATTAATTTTCCTTCAATAGTATCTGATTTTTTTAAGCTTGCAGACTTAACACTCTCAATTTGACCCTCCCTGAAATAGTTAAACTTAACAACTTCACTATCTGTTTTAAAGTAGTCTTTAAATTCATCTCCCAAAACCTCTAAAGCGTCTTTTTTAAAATCAACAATATTCCCCTCTTCAATGTTATTAGTTAACATTTTTCTCCAATTAGTTTTATCAGAAAAGTTATCTTTTAATTTAACTTCAGCAATGCCAGCAAGGTATCTATTAGGAACTTCAATTAACTCAATTGCTTCAATTGCTCCTTGATCAATCCATCTAGTTGTTTTATTATTTGATCTGGTTACACCAACCTTAACCCCACTTGTTTTTGAAAGGTATACAATATGATCTTGTAGTTGAATTTTTTTTTCATATTCAAGGTCTCTATCTTGAATATCTAGATGAGCTTTACTTAACTCGGGTTTCATAACCCAATCACCAGACATCGGTGACTCAAAAAAACACTTTTTACAAAATCCATTTGCAAAGATTTCAATATTATCTTGACATGAAAGGCAGCAAAAACCTGTTTTGTGAATCTTAAAGTTTTTACCAATGGATTGATTAAGAAATAGCAGATCATTCCCAAAATCTAGAATATATCTAACAGGATCATCATGAATTGAAATCATTTTTTTAAATACTCCTGAAAACATATTTTAATGTTTACTATTTTTATGATAAATATATACATTCCATGCCAATTCCAATTTTTAATTCTGTTGCATCATTCTTTTTAAAAAGAAGAATTAGTCAAATAGAGCTTTTTAAAGATTACCCAATAGAAGTGCAACAAGAAGTGCTGAGAAAAATGATAGTTTATTCAATAGATACTGAAATTGGAAAAAAATATGATTTTAAAACAATTAGACATTATAATGACTTTAAAGAAAGAGTACCAACAGTTGCGTATGAGGATATTTACAATGACATAGAAAGAAATAGAAAAGGAGAGCAAAATATATTTTGGCGAACTCCTATTAAATGGTTTGCCAAGTCTAGCGGAACTACCAATGCAAAAAGCAAATTTATACCAATAAGCTTTGAATCTCTAGAGGATTGTCATTATAAAGCAGGTAAGGATATGCTATCTCTTTATTTTAACAATAATATAAATTCGCAGCTTTTAGTTGGAAAATGTCTCCGTCTTGGGGGATCTAGAGAGATCTATGAAAATAATGATAGTTACTATGGAGATTTATCAGCAATAATTATAGATAATTTACCATTTTGGGCAGAATTAAGCAGTACACCTAGCTCTAAAACATCTCTTATTCCAGAATGGGAAGACAAAGTCAAAGCAATTATTAAGGAATCAATCAATGAAAATGTGACAAGTTTTGCCGGAGTTCCTTCCTGGATGCTATCCTTATTTCAACAAGTACTGGAGAAGACAGGTAAGGATGATATTCTTGAGGTATGGAAAAATGCAGAAGTTTATTTTCATGGGGGTGTTAGTTTTGAGCCATATAAAAACTTATACAGCAAATTATTTCCATCAAAAGATTTTAAATATTTTGAAATTTTTAATGCCTCTGAGGGGTTTTTTGCTATTCAAGATCAAAATAACTCCTCCGAGTTATTGTTAATGCTTGACTATGGAATATTCTATGAATTTATTCCAGTAAATGGTTCTGAAAATGAAATTGTTTCTTTGGCAGATGTTGAGCTTAACACAAATTATGAAATGGTAATAACTACTAATTCTGGTCTATGGAGATACAGAATTGGTGATACCATTAAATTTACTTGTTTAAATCCTTACAGGGTTAAGGTTACAGGTAGAACAAAACATTTCATAAATGTATTTGGTGAAGAATTGGTAGTAGAAAATGCTGAGATGGCTTTATCCAGAACCACAGAGCTTACCAAATCTGAGATATCTAATTATACTGTTGGCCCTATATTTATGGGTAATAAAACTAAAGGATCTCATGAATGGATTATAGAATTTTCAAGAGAACCAGATGACATGAAGAAATTTACTGAGATATTAGATTTAAGCTTGCAGAGTCTAAATTCTGATTATGAAGCAAAAAGACATAAAAACTCTACATTAGAGCAACCAAAAATTATTTTAGGGAGAAAAAATCTTTTCTATGATTGGTTAGGATCAAGGAATAAACTAGGTGGACAAAATAAGATCCCCAGACTTTCAAATTCTAGAGAATATGTTGAAGAACTTTTAAAGATTAATTAAGAAACAGCTTTAAGATGAGATATATCTACATTTTGAAGTTTCTGATCAGCATAAACTTTTGTAATCTTTAACTGTTTTATATCAGAACTTGGTAAGTTGAACATTGCATCATTTAATATTGCCTCACAAAGAGTTCTTAGTCCTCTAGCACCAATTTTAAATTCAAATGCCCTTTCTACAATATAGTCAATAGCACTAGGTGTAATTGTAAATTCAATGTCATCCATTTCAAAGAGTCTAGTATATTGTTTTACAAGAGCATTTTTTGGGACTGTCATAATATCTCTTAAAGCATCTTTTGATAGGGGGTTTAAATGGCACATAACGGGGAGCCTACCTATTATTTCTGGAATTAAACCATATGATCTAATATCATGAGGATTAACAAATTTTAGAACATTTTCTTCATCCTCATTTACAACTTTTTCATCAGATGATTTAAAACCTATAGATTGTAAATTAAGCCTAGTCTTTATTATTTTATCTATTCCATCAAAAGCACCACCAGCTATAAATAATATATTTGAAGTATCCAGTTCAATAAATTGTTGGTCAGGATGTTTTCTTCCACCCTTTGGAGGAACATTTACAGTTGTACCTTCCAGTAACTTAAGCATTGCTTGTTGGACGCCTTCACCCGATACATCTCTAGTAATTGAAGGATTATCACTTTTTCTAGCAATTTTGTCAATTTCATCAATAAATACTATTCCGTTCTGTGCTTTTTCAACATCAAATTCAGCTGCTTGAAGTAGTTTACTTAATATACTTTCAACATCTTCTCCTACATATCCAGCCTCGGTAAGAACTGTTGCGTCAACAATTGCAATCGGAACATTTAAAAACTTAGATATTGTTTGAGCTAAAAGTGTTTTTCCAGTTCCAGTTGGACCTACTAAAAGTAGATTACTTTTTTGTATTTCAATATCATTAGGAAGTTGTTTTTGATTTATTCTTTTGTAATGATTATAGACAGCAACAGCTAGTGTTTTTTTTGCTTGTTCCTGACCAATTACATGTAAATCAAGAAAATTTTTGATTTCTGTCGGAGGTTTTAGATCAACTAAAAATTCACTTGATTCTTTCGAAGTTTGATCATCTTTAACAATCATATCTGCTTGAGATATACATATATCACATATGTGAGCATCTAATCCAGCAATAAGAAGTTTTGTTTGAGATTTTGCCCTTCCACAAAAGGAACATAGAATTTCTTCCTCGCTCATATTTACTTGTTTAAGACTTCATCAACCATTCCATACTTGTGAGCTTCATCAGCCTTCATCCAATAATCCCTGTCACTATCAGCATTAACTTTTTTGAAGGTTTGACCAGAATGTTTTGAAATTATTTTATAAAGTTCATCTTTCAATTTCAATATTTCACGAGCAGTAATTTCGATATCAGCAGCTTGACCAGAAACTCCTCCCAAAGGTTGATGAATCATCACCCTTGAGTGCTTTAGAGCAGATCTTTTACCCTTTTTACCTGCACATAAAAGTACTGCAGCCATAGAGGCAGCACATCCTGTACATATTGTTGCTACATCAGGTTTAATATATTGCATGGTATCATATATTCCAAGGCCTGCATAAACTCCACCACCTGGAGAGTTTATATACATTTGTATATCTCTTGATGAATCTGTGCTCTGTAAGAAAAGTAATTGAGCCTGTATAACATTAGCTACACTATCATTGATTGCAGTTCCTAAAAACATTATGCGATCCATCATCAACCTCGAAAACACATCCATCTGAGCTACATTAAGTTGTCTTTCCTCAATAATATATGGAGTCATACTGCTTACTATTTTATCGTAGTAGGTCGAACTTACTCCATGGTGTTTAGTTGCATATTTCTTAAACTCTTTTGAATAATCCATCTATAAAATTTTAATTCAAAATTAATCAAATAGAAGTCTAAATAAAAGATATATAATGATTATTTAATTCAAGTTTTTAATTATAATCAAATAGTATGATATATTTTGTTAAATTTGCTTCCTGAAATTAGTAACCTGGGTCGAGTACCCAAAACATTAAAATTATGGCAGTAAAAATTAGACTTCAAAGACACGGAAAAAAAGGAAAACCATTTTATTGGATAGTTGCAGCAGATGCTAGATCTAAAAGAGATGGTAAATATTTAGAAAAAATAGGAACCTATGATCCAAATCAAAAACCAGCGGCAATTGATTTAAATTTTGATTCAGCCTTAAACTGGTTAGATAAAGGCGCCCAGCCTACTAGTACTGCAAAGGCTATTCTTTCGTATACTGGAGTTTTATTGAAAAAGCACTTAGATGGAGGTGTAAAGAAAGGAGCATTCACTGAAGCTGAAGCAAAAAAGAGATTTGATGCTTGGATGAAAGAAAAAAGTGCCAAAATTGAGAAAAAAATTGAAGATGCTAATGCAGCGCTTGAATCAAATAAGAAAGAAGCAAGAGAAAGAGAAGAAGAATACAGAAAGAAAAAGTTAGAAGAAGCAAAAGCTAAAGCTGAAGAGGCTCCTGCTGAAGAAGCTCCTGCTGAAGAAGCTCCTGCTGAAGAAGCTCCTGCTGAAGAGGCTCCTGCTGAAGAGGCTCCTGCTGAAGAAGGTAGTGATTCTGAAGAAGGTAGTGATTCTGAAGAAGACAAGTAGTTCTTATGAACGTTAATCATGTAAAAATTGGAACTGCTGTTTCAAAACATGGTTTTAAGGGTGATATTAAAATTAATATATCATCATTTAATCTAAATAATTTCCCAGATCTAGCTCACCTTTTCATTGAATTAGATGGCAGCTTTATTCCTTTTTCCATTAATGAGATAAGATCATTTTCAAAAAATGTTTTAATAGTAAAACTAAAAGAGATAAACTCTGAAAAGGAAGTTGATGAAATTATTCATAAAAACATTTATGTTGATTCTACTAAAATCGAATCTAAAAAAGATTCAGAATTTTTTTATAATAATCTTATAAATTTTGATGTACTTAGGGATTCACAAAAAATTGGCACAATAGAAAATATTAATACTGACTTACCTCAACCTGTTTTCGAAATAAAATATAATTCAAGGGTAGTTCTAATCCCAATTCATGAAGACCTAATAAAAGAAATTGATAAAGAGAACAATATTATTCACTTAGATATTCCCGATGGATTATTAGAAATTATTTAATTGAATATTTAATTCATATTTTTGTAGTATAAGTTCCAAATTATGCATGATAATTTTACATCTCCAGATTTCTATCAAATTGATGACCTACTTTCTGAAGAACATAAGCTAATAAGAGAATCCACAAGACAATGGGTGTCTAAATCCGTTTCTCCTATAATTGAGGATTATGCTCAAAAAGCTGAATTTCCAAGACATCTTATAAAAGAACTTGGAGAAATAGGTGCTTTTGGCCCATATATACCAGAAAAATATGGAGGGGCAGGGCTTGATCAAATTAGTTATGGTATTATGATGCAAGAGATTGAAAGAGGAGATAGTGGAATAAGATCTACAGCATCAGTTCAATCTTCATTAGTCATGTATCCAATATGGAAATTTGGAAGTGAAGTTCAAAAAGAAAAGTTTTTACCTAAACTAGCAACTGGGGAAATGATGGGGTGTTTTGGACTTACAGAGCCTGATCATGGATCTAATCCAGGCGGTATGATAACTAATTTCAAAGACGATGGCGATCACGTAATATTAAATGGAGCTA
>CACJMJ010000013.1 GCA_902594485.1 uncultured Bacteroidota bacterium | reverse complement strand
TGCATCTGAGATTATAAAAGACTTATCACCATTAATAAATGGTAGCGGTGGTGGACAAGCTTTTTATGCAACTGGAGGGGGGAGCAACTTAAAGGGTATAAGTTCTGCAATATCAAGATCTAAAGAGATAGTTAATCAGATATAGGGGGATACTTTTCAAGTATTTTTACAACAAAATCATTAATCATTTTATCTCTATTATTTGAATACTCATTTAATACACCAACACCTTTACCTTGCCATACAAGCTGTTGATTCTTGCTATCAATTAGACTGACATAAAGAGTACCTTGAACTCTTGAATAACCAGAAGAATATGGATAATGATATGCAAAAGGATACCATCCATAAGGAAGATAATTATTGACGTACACCCTTTCTTTAGATTTAGTTTCAAATGTTACAAGTAAATCAGGAGAGTTAGATCTTTCAAGACCTTTGGATTTTAATCCAAGGTCTAATGATTTTAGTATTCTTTTTTATCAAGATCTGAAATTTCTAGTTCATCTATATCTGGTTGATAAAAAGAATAGGAATTATAATTATCAAAATTTACATCAGAATCATAATCATATTGAACATATATTCCACATGATTGAATTAAAAGTATAAATGTGAATAATATTATTTTTAATGAGATATATTTTTTCATAATTTTCACTCATCTTAAAGTTATGAAAAAATTCTTTCTATTAATCATATTAATTTCATTTTCATCATGTTCCACATTCAAAACAGTATCAGTTAGTGAGAATTCTATCGAAGATAAAATTAACCTATATATCAAAAAATATGCTCCTGCTGCTGTTAAGAATATGAGATTTTATAAAATTCCAGCCAGTATAACTCTAGCACAAGGAGTACTAGAGTCTGGTTATGGAGAAAGTACATTAGCAACAAAAGCAAATAATCATTTTGGAATTAAATGTCACAAGGGATGGAAAGGTAAATCAATTAGACATGATGATGATGAAAAAGATGAGTGTTTTAGATCATATAAAAACCCTTTAAAATCATATCGTGATCACTCACTTTTTTTAGTTGATAGGGATAGGTATGATGGCCTATTTAAATTAAAAAGAAAAGATTATAAGGGATGGGCAACTGGTTTAAAAGCTGCAGGTTATGCAACAGATCCCAAATATGCGGATAAATTAATAAGTTTAATTGAGAGATTCAATTTAACTCGCTTTGATGAGTAATTTATCACCATCTTTATAGATCTTAATTAATTCTTTACCTCTCAACTCTTTTGTAAGCTTATCCCATTTTTTATTTGAAAAATCAAACTCACTCTTAAAAATATTTAAATCACATTCACCCTTTTCTATGAGCTTATCAAGAATAAATTTAGCATCATCAGTAATTGATGATTCTTCTTTTAATGGTTTCATTTGAGGGAAAAACAGAACCTCTTGGATTGATGTCTGGTTAGTCATTAACATTACCAATCTATCTACTCCGATTCCAATACCTGATGTAGGGGGCATTCCATATTCTAATGATTTAACAAAGTCCATATCAATAAACATTGCTTCATCATCACCTTTTTTACTTAATTCAAGCTGGTATTCAAATCTCTTTAGTTGATCTATTGGGTCATTTAACTCAGAATAAGCATTGGCAATTTCCATGCCATTAATAATAAGCTCAAACCTTTCTGTTAGATTAGGATCAGATCTGTGCTCCTTTGTTAAAGGACTCATAGACTTTGGATAATCAATAATAAAAGTTGGATTTACAAAGTTCTTTTCACACTTACTTCCAAAAATTGCATCAATTAGTTTCCCTTCACCCATGCTTTCATCTACTTCTATTGACATATCATTACAAACTGATCTTAACTCATTCTCATCCATATTTGAAACATCATATCCAGTAAATTTCTTAATGGCGTCAAACATTGATATTCTGTCATAAGGAGCTTTAAAGTCAATTTGTTTTGAGTCATACTCAATTTTAGTCTTGCCATTTATCTCTACACATACTTTTTCAATCAATGATTCAGTTAGCTCCATCATCCAAAAGTAATCCTTGTATGCTACATAAAGTTCAAGAATAGTAAACTCAGGATTATGATTTTTGTCCATTCCTTCATTTCTAAAATCTCTTGAGAATTCATAAACAGCTTCAAATCCGCCAACAATTAATTTTTTTAAAAATAATTCATCTGAAATTCTAAGATATAAGGGGATGTCTAAGGCATTATGATGAGTTATAAAAGGTCTAGCTGTTGCACCTCCTGGAATAGGCTGTAAAATAGGAGTTTCAACTTCGAGGTATGATTTTTCATTAAGAAAATTTCTTATTGTATTTATAATCTTTGTCCTTTTTATAAAAGTGTCCTTGACTTGTGAATTTACAATCAGGTCAACATATCTCTGTCTGTACCTTTGTTCTAGATCAGTAAAACTATCATATTCTTTTCCGTCAGAATCTACTTTGGGAAGTGGAAGAGGCCTAAGAGATTTATTCAATATTGAAAAGTCTTTTACTAAAACAGTAACTTCACCAACTTTAGTTTTAAACATTGTTCCTTTAATACCAATTATATCCCCTATATCCAATAGCTTTTTATAAATGGTATTATACTTTGTCTTATCATCTCCACTACAAATCTCATCTCGGTTAAAGTAAACTTGAATTCTACCCTTACTATCTTGAATCTCAGCAAAAGATGCATTTCCCTGAATTCTTCTTGACATAATTCTTCCAGCAATTATTACTTTACTATTTTCCTTAAAGCTTTCAATTAAGTCAATAGAAAAACTATCAACTGGAAATAGTTCTGCTGGGTAGGGATTAATTCCATGTTTTTTTAACTCTTCAAGTTTTTCTCTACGAATTTTTTCTTGTTCTGTCATTGGAATTATTTAAACAAAGATAAGTTTTCTAAAGTAATCATTGAACTACAAATTTCTATATTTGAATGAAAATGAAAAATAAAAAAATTCTAGTAAGAGATATTGGAAAACTGTCTTTTTCAGATGCTTGGAAATATCAGGAAAAAATTTTCAAAGAAATTATTGATCAAAAAGTTCAAAACAGATCATTAAATGAAAAGATTGAAACTAAAAATATCCTCATTTTAACTGAACATAATCATGTATATACAATAGGGAAGAGTGGAGATATATCGAACTTATTAATTGATAAAAAAGAATTAATCAAAAGAGAAATAGAGTTTTTTAAAATTAACAGGGGTGGAGATATTACATATCATGGTCCCGGACAAATTATGGGCTATCCAATCTTTGATTTAGATAATTTTTTTACAGATATCAATCTTTACTTAAGAAAACTAGAGGAAGTAATTATAAATACCTTAAAGTCTTACAGTTTAAAGGGATTCACAATAAAGGGTGAGACTGGCGTATGGGTCGAAGATGAAGATGGATTATCAAAAAAAATATGTGCATTTGGAATTAGAGCAAGTAGATGGGTAACAATGCATGGTCTCTGCTTAAATGTTGACCCAGACTTAAGTTTTTTTGATCATATTATACCATGTGGAATTCAAAATAAAGGAATAACATCTTTAAAGCAGTTAAAAAAAGGAGATATTGATATAAACGAGGTTAAATCAAGACTGGTTGAAAACTTTAAATTGGTTTTTAATGCAGAAATTAGTTTTGAGGCAAATTAATTTCATATGATACAATAGAAAAGTTATCAAGCCTTGATATTATCTCAATTTTACCATCATTATCAGAATCTTTGATATCAATTACAGAGTTGCCTTTAATTGGAAATCCCTTAATAAGCTCACCATTATCTTTATACAAATAGATTTTTCCTTCGTTTAAATCTGTTATGCCAACTAACATAATTTCTGAATTAATAAATATTTTTGGTTTTGAAAATTTACTGAAAGGTAAATCAATAGAAATTCCTTTGATTGTTAGTCTGTTTTCGTTTAGATAAACCAAGTTATTATTAACTACATCAATTAAATTTTCACTTGATAAGTTAAGATTCTGTTCAATTAAATTTCCATTTGTATCAATTTTAATTAGATTACCTATTTTATCAGTTGTGGTAAAGTTTTCTAAATAACTAAAAATTGGGTTATCACTAAATTGAATTTTATTTTTGACAATTATTCTATCTCTTCCTCTTCTATCTAAAATTTTTAAAGTACCATTTTCTAACTGTACAACAATATAATCTTTGCCATCAATTCTTATATGAATAGGATTATTAATAATGTTTGAATCAAAAAGCTGAGGTTTAAAACCACTAACTATTCTTCCATTGGAATCATACATTTTGATTCGATTATCCTCAGTAATTAAAATTCTATAGTTCCGATTTTTCTCATAATCAAAAATTGAGATAGGTTTGTTAAATAAGCTTGAGTTAATTGGAAAACTAAGTTGTTTAACCTCATTCCCATTTCTATCAAGTAAATAAAGATTTTGTGCAGTTCGAAAAACCATTTGTTGTCTTCCGTTTTTATATATATCAACTTGCTTTATATTTCCTATAATCTTACCAGATAACTTTTTTTTCCAATTAAGAGCTCCCTTATTTGATAAATAATTTAGATAGTTTTCACTATCCTGAAAAGCAATATCAAAATCATTATTTAAATGATTCTTTAACCATAAAGGATCTGAAATAATTTCTTGATCGAATGATACAAAAAATTCTGTGTAAATATCTTCATTACTATCTATTGGATCAGTCTTTGATAAGTTAAACTCTAATAGTGCGACATCTCCATTTACTCTTCCGCTAAATGATCTAAATGGATATATCTCATTATCTATAAGATTTGAGTTAATAGATTTATTGTTTCCAACCCATAAAAAAGAGTAACTATCTGACTTTTGTTCTTTAAAACTTAAATACTCATTGTTTGAGCCAAGATTATCATTGATATTCTGCGAATTAATTATTTTTTTTAATTGTGAAACCGATTTTGATATAATTAATAGATCTGCTATTAAAACAGCATATTCCCCAAAAATTTCATTATCTATATTTTTAAAAAGAATTTTTAAATCTTCGTCTAAAACTATCTTACTAATATTGTAGGTGTCATCAAATTTTTCCAAACTGAAATAATTATCAATTTGTTCCTTGTTTATTAGATTAAGAATTACAAATTTTTCTTGGTCTTCAACAAAGCTAATTTCATCTACAATATTTAAAGAATTAAAATTTAAATTTTGAGTAGATAAATCATTATACTTTAAATAATCTTTAAAATTGAATATGAATCTTTCCGAATCATTAATTGATAAAGTTAAAAAACTCAAAAATGAGTTTGGAATAATTTTATCAGTTTTAATTTTAGAGGCTTCAATGTTTTTTAAAATACTTACCCTTCCATTTATTGAGTCACTTATTCTTGTTATTCCTGACAAGTATAGATCCTCTAAAGAATAATTAAAATCATAACCAATCCATGAAGTGTTTGATTCTGGAAAAAAAGGAATATCACTTAACTCATAATCAAGAGTACCTATGCTATTTGATTTAGTGTATATATTAAATGGTTCATTAGAATCAGTAGTCTTTATGATTTTATTAAATTCAGAATCGACTTTATTTTTAGCTGAATAAAAATCCCTAATTATATTTTCAAGAATTATGTCTTTGTTGGAGCTAACTATATATTGATCAATAATCACCTTATGAATTTCTTTTCCATTGACTTTCTCTAGAAATATTTCACTTTTTTGATATTTATTTTTCAATGTATCACCTTCTGAAATTGTATCAAATGAATTTGACTTTCTAATGTATGTAAAGGCAATTTCATTTTTGCCATAAGTAGATAATGAAAAAAGCCCTTTTCTATCAGAATTATTATTGGAAAGTAAACCTAACTGATTAGAAATTTCATTTGATGTTGATAATACAACTGGCAATAAACTATTCTTATTCAAAATTTCTTTTGTATTATTTAAATCATTTATACTAATAATTACTTTAGAATCAGTGGGTAAAAAGTTAAAGAGTGAAATGGCTTCTTTGTCAGAATTAGTACAAGAATAAATTAATAATGTTGCTAAAAAAAATAATTTAAATCTCATAATTATAATTCTAGTTTTATCTGTGATTTTTTTACGGTGAAACTTTTTCTGTGAAGCTTAGTAAGTCCATGTTTAAAAATACTATTTATATGAAATTTTGTTCCGTAGCCTTTATTTCTATTCCATCCAAAATGCGGAAAAAGTTCATGTTGCTTTATCATATATAAATCTCTATATGTTTTGGCGAGTATAGATGCTGCTGCAATATTTTGATATTTACTATCGCCTTTAACAATACACTTATGATTAATATTTTTAAACTTTTTAAATTTATTACCATCAACTATAATAAAATCTGGAATAATTGTCAATTTATTTAATGCGCCGTGCATAGCCTTAAAAGTAGAATTAAGTATATTGATTTTATCAATTGTAGCAGGATTAATTGAGCATACTGCAAAGTCAATAGAATCATTCTCTATTATACATTTTAACTCAATTCTCTTTTTTTCAGATAGTTTCTTTGAATCATTTAGGGCATCATTGCTATAATTTTTAGGTAAGATTACTGCAGCAGCAGTAACTGGTCCAGCTAGACTTCCTCTTCCTGCCTCATCAATACCAGCTTCAAAACTTGAATTAGAAAAATTACTCATTAACATTTTAGAAAATCAAAATTTATAAAGAAATACTAACTTAGTATTAAATTACAAAATACATGCAGAAGTTTTTTCTGGTTTTATCTTTTTTTTTAATACAAACTACAATATTCTCTCAATCAGATGATTTAGAGGGGAAATTAAAAGCTCAGGAAGAGGCATTAAAAGAGAAAAACAAAGTAGAAGAAAAAGACACATTAAATACTGATTATTATAAAATATTTTATTTGGATGGAAGAATTGATAATGTTGATACCACTCTAAACATTTATAAGGACTATAAATTTAATTTCTTAAGAGAGGATTCATTTGATTTAATTTCATTTGCTAATTCAGCCCATACATATAATAAACTAGCCTATAACTTTAGGGATTTTTCAAAGCCAGACATTGGTGCAAGGGGTAAGCATTTTCATTACTTTGAAAAAGAGGATATAGGATATTATAATGTCCCTACTCCTTTTACAGAAATTTTTGCTAAGTCAACATTTGAGCAAGGACAACTTTTAGATGTTCTAGTATCAATAAATTTGAATCCCCAATATAATTTTACTATTGCTCACAAGGGCTATAAATCTCTTGGAAATTATTTAAACACAAGATCAAGAGGTAACCAGTTTAGGTTTAGCTCAAATTATAAATCAAAAAGTCAACTTTACCATTGGAGATTTCATTTTGTTTCACAGAATATATTCAATCAAGAAAATGGAGGGCTCGACCCTGACAGTATCTATTTTTTTGAACAAGCAACAAATTATTTTGTGCTTAATGCAGATGGCACTCAAATTGAGAATGAAGATGGGTCATTCAAAATGATTGAATACGATGGCTATCTAGATAGGTCAAGATTAGGTCCACAACTTTTTTCGAGAGGATCTTTGTACTCAAAAAGATTTTTTTCAGATTTTGAAAGAATAATTTTAAAAAATAAAAAAGAAAAAACAAATACTTTAGCTATAAACTATCAGTTTACTCACGAATATAAAAAAGTTGAGTTTATCGATGAAATGAATAATAAAACATTCGGTGATGTTTTAGATTTTATTAATGATGATCAAACAGTTTCAGATTTAAATAGATTTATTGAGCAAGAAAACAAACTAATATTATCATCTGATTCAAAAATTGGAGGAGTTAAGCTGTCATTTTCTTTAACAAATTGGAAAAATAATTTTAAGATATATGACAATCAAATGGTTGATGACTCAATTTTTGAACTTAATGAAGATCAATCAAACCTATCTTTTGATTGGATAAAAATTTTTGATAAATATACTTTTGAATTAAATTTTAATAAGTCTTCAAAAGACACTTTTAGATCAGACTTTATTTCTCTGAATATTAAAGGGAATCCAATTAAAAATGTAAACTTTGAAATTAGCTCTTCAATCATTGAAAAGTCTCCAAACTTTAATTTTAAATTTCACAGAAGTGCCTATGAAAGTTACAACTGGTTTAATGATAATTTATATGATGAAAAGATTTCAAATATAAATCTGAAATTATCTTATAAAGAATTGTTTGTTCTTACTGCTGACTACAACGAAATTGATAACTATACTTTTTTTCGAGAGAATACAAATGCATTAACTGGTGAAACCGATACAAAAAGATTAGCAGTTGTTAATCAAGCAGATAATAAAATAAATTATTACAGTTTAAAGCTGTTCAGTAAGGTTGATTTTGGTAAATTCAGTTTTGTCAATACTGCTAGATATCAAAAAAAAGAACAAGAAGTTCCTCTTGGTGATCTTTCAACACTAAATGTCCCCGAATGGGTTACAAGAAATACTATAATGTATTCAACTGACGTTTTTAATAAATCTTTATTTATTCAAACTGGAATTACCTTTAATTACTTTTCTAAATACTTTGCAGATTATTATAACCCCTTAATTTCAGAATTTGTTACCCAGAATTATAAAGAAATAGGAGAGTTCCCTAGATTTGATTTCTTTTTTAATGCTAAGATCCAACAAACGAGAGTATTTATAAAAGTTGAGCATTTAAATAGTTCATTCACAGGTTATGATTATTATTCAGATCCATTCAGTCCATATAGGGATATGTCTGTTAGACTTGGTTTAGTCTGGAACTTTTTTAGTTAAAATGAAACAATTTAATATTATAGGTATAATGTCTGGTACATCTTTGGATGGAATAGATATAGTTTATGTAAGTTTTAAACTAGATAAATCTTGGAAGTATGAATTAATTAATTCAAAAACTTATAAGTATGAAAAAAAATGGATAAGTCAATTACAAAATATAAGCCAAGAAAAAATTCATTCTATAAAAAAAATTGATGCTGATTACACTAAGCTTTTATCTAAGTACATAATTAATTTTATAAATGAATTTTCAATAAAGAATATAGACTTTGTTAGCTCACATGGCCATACTGCTATTCATAAACCGTCTAACTCGATTACTTATCAAATTGGAAATTTGCCAATTCTTGCAAAATATATTAATCAAAAGGTTGTCTGTGACTTTAGAGTTCAAGATGTTGAGTTAGGTGGTCAAGGAGCTCCTTTAGTGCCTGCAGGAGAAGAGTATCTTTTTCCTGAATATAATACATTAATAAATCTTGGTGGATTTGCTAATATTACCAAGAGAATTAAAAATAATTTAATTGCCTATGATATCTGTCCAATAAATATCGTATTTAATCATTTATCAAGAAAAATGAAATTAAAATATGATGAAGGAGGATATATTGCATCTACTGGAAATATGAATGAAGATTTATATAATCATTTACAAAGATTGAATTATTATAAACAAGATCCTCCAAAATCATTAGGTGTTGAATGGGTTAATATTCAGATTCATTCAGTTTTAAAGGATTTTCAGGATATTCCAATTAAAGATTTAATGAATACATTTTCAAATCACTTTGCATTTCAAATTGCAAAAAATATAGGGGATCATGATGAAGTATTATTAACAGGAGGAGGGGCATATAACGATTATCTAATTGAAAAAATAAAAAATTTAACTAATTCAAAAATATCTATTCCAGATCCAAAAATAATTGAATATAAAGAAGCTTTAATCTTTTCCTTTTTAGGTTTATTAAGGGTTCTAGAAATAAATAATTGCTATTCTTCAGTCACTGGAGCCAAAATAAACCATTGTTCAGGAAAAATTTATAATCCATAAATATTTAATTTTTTTTAATAAATTAGATGTTTACCTTAAATCAATTCATGAGAATAACGTTTGTAATTTTAACTACTGTATTTTCACTTTCTTTAGGTGCACAAAATATCACTTGGCAAAATGTCAATTTAAATGTGCCATTTGAAAATACCCAAGCTGTATTTAACCTTATTGATGGATTTTACTCTAATATTCAAATACCAGAAGGCATAAGAGTCTCACTCTGGAGTATAGAGTATAAAGGATCAAGCGAAAAAGCAACTCATATTTTAAATTTTGCTGGATCAAAAGAAAACCTAGCAAAATTTGAGTCAAGAAAACTCAGTCCTGAATGGGATGCTTACTCATCAAGATTAAATTCTTTAACAGATAGGGATGGTTTTGCAATAACTGCTGGAGTAACTTTAGTTAGATATAATCTTGATAAATGGCAAGAAACGATTGCTCAATCTCATCAGTGGAAGGTAAAAAACCCTATAAAATTCATAAGCGCATTTGCTAATTTAATGTCTGTTTTTGGAGATTCATCTGGGTATGTTTCTATTGGGCAAACTACACATGGAGTTGAGAACGGGGAGACACATTACATTTATGCAACATTTCCAGATTTAGTAGCTGCACTTGATTTTGGAAATTCAAGCAGTCAAGAAGAGTCTAATGCAGTTATTGAGTGGTTAGATGCTACAAAAGATGAAGAATATACAAGGAGTATAACTAGAGTTATGCTTAAATCATGGGAATAAAATTTAATTAAATGGAAACAATATTATTAGGAATATTTATTGCAGGTTACTTACTAATTACACTTGAGCATAGCCTTAGAATTGATAAGCTAATACCAGCGCTTGGAATGATGGCTTTTTTATGGGCAATAATTGCAGTTTTTAATATACCTGTATTTGAAGTTGATACACAATTACGGGAGTTAATACCTACAAAAGTCAAGAAAATAATGGCTTATCATCTCTCTCATACATCTGAAATTTTAATATTTCTTTTGGGTGCAATGACGATAGTAGAAATAATTGATTATTACAATGGTTTTGAAAAGATTAAATCCTTTATAAGGACTAAATCTAAAAAAAGTCTTCTATGGATATTTGCTATACTTGCTTTTATTCTATCTGCAATTATTGATAATCTTACCGCTACAATAGTATTGATAACAATCTTACAAAAGATTATTAGAGATAAGAACTTAAGATTATGGTTTGCAGGTCTAATTGTAATTGCTGCTAATGCAGGTGGGGCTTGGTCTCCAATTGGTGATGTAACAACAACAATGCTTTGGATTGCAGATAAAGTTACTGTGCCTATGTTATTGTACTATGTTTTTATTCCATCTATAGTATGTATGGTTGTACCGGTTTATGTTGCTTCATTTTTAAAGCCGTTTAAAGGAAATGTTGGTAAAGTGGATAATGATGAAAGTAATATAACAAGTATAGGTACTACAATGTTATGGTTAGGGTTAGGAGGGATAATATTTGTACCCGTATTTAAAGTTATAACTGGACTACCTCCATATGTAGGGATGATGTTATCATTAGCAATTGTTGCAACTTTTGCTGAAATATTTAGTGGAACAAAATTTAATATTACCACACCTAACGATGATAGTATCATGCATAGTAAAAGTCCTGTTCATAGTGCTTTAACTAAAATTGAATTGCCAAGTATTCTTTTCTTTTTAGGAATATTGATGGCAGTTGCAGCTTTGGAGTCAATAGGATATTTATTTGAATTTGCACAGTATTTAGAGACAGTAATACCTGATATTAGAATAGTCGCAGGACTTTTAGGTTTAGGGTCTGCTGTAATAGATAATGTACCTCTAGTAGCTGCATCAATAGGTATGTTCTCTCAGCCAATTGATGATTCTCTCTGGCATTTAATTGCATATTCTGCTGGAACTGGTGGAAGTGTATTAGTTATAGGGTCAGCTGCAGGAGTAGTTGCAATGGGGATGGAGAAAATTGAATTTTTCTGGTATTTAAAAAAGATTGGCTGGTTAGCTTTTATAGGTTTTATTTCTGGGTTTATAACTTTTGTTCTTCTGGAAGCATATGTCTTAGTATAAAATATTGGACTATAAAAACATAGAGGATTGGATTTTAAGTAGGTTGCCTTCATATCAAGCTATAGGTAAAAGAGCTTATAACCCTGGCCTTAGTAATGTCATCAAGTTTACTTCAGCCCTAGAATTATCTTTAGACAGTTTAAATTTAATACATGTCGGTGGAACAAATGGAAAGGGGAGTACATCAGCTTATATTTCATCTATTCTTCAGGAATCTAAGTATAAAGTTGGGATTTTCACCTCACCACACTTTTATGATTTTAGGGAAAGAATAAAAATTAATAATGAGAAGATTAAAAAGTCTTTTATTGTAAATTTTATTGAGGATAATAAGAGTCTTATAGAAAAATTAGAATTAAGTTTTTTTGAGCTTTCATTTTGTATTTCATTAGCTTATTTTATAAAATCTAAAGTTGACTATTCGATAATTGAAGTTGGCCTAGGAGGAAGACTAGATGCTACAAACATTATAAAGCCATTGATTTCTGTTATAACTAATATTTCATATGACCACACAGATATTCTTGGTAATACACTAGAAATGATTGCAAATGAAAAAGCTGGAATCTTCAAACAAAATTCAAAAATCATAATTGGAGAAAGGAATGATGTTGTTGATGAAATTTTTGTTAAAAAAGCTGAAGAAGTATCATCTTCAATAACTTTTGTTCCCGATCTTAAGGACCATAACAGCTACTCAAGTGTGAATTATTTGAACACTAATATAAAAACTGCTATTCAAACATGTAAATCACTTAATTTAAAAAGTGTAAATGATGATACAATATTAGCTGGTATATCCAATATTAATAAAAATAGTCTATTAATTGGTAGGTGGACAACTATATGTAATGATCCAAAAATTGTATTTGATGCTGCTCATAATTTGGCTGGATTTGAAAGTATTTCTTCTCAATTAAAAAAAACTAAATACAATCAATTACATATTATTCTTGCATTCATAAAAGGGAAAAACATAAATGAACTTATTAGTAAATTACCTCCAAATTCAAATATTTATTTCACATCTATTAATATGGAAAGAGGAATGGACTACAGCGAAATTATTCAAAATGTAGGTAGAAGTATTATCTTTGATGAGAATCCTAAAAGATTACTTGATACTGTCAAAGGGCGATGTTCAGATCAAGATATAATACTAATAACAGGAAGCAACTTTATTGCAAAAAGTATTTTATGAATAATAAATTTTTAATATTTCTTTTTCTAATATTTCAATCTTCGTCAATATACTCACAGTTAATAACTGATAGGCCAAGTCAAACCGATTCTCCAATGGTAATTGAAACAGGTTATATTCAAATTGAAACAGGAGTTTCAGTTGAGCAAATACAGTCAAAGATCAACTCATTGTTTAGAATTGGAATTATTAATGGAGTTGAACTAAGAATTAACAGTAATTATATAATTAATGATGAAATATCTTTTCAAAAAAAGTCTTCTTTTGGTGATTTTGAATTAGGCTCTAAGTTTAAAGTATTAGATAATGATCAAATTAATACTAATATTGGCTTTTTAACATATCTATCAATTCCAACTGCTTCAGAAGTTTTTTCGAATAATGAATATGGATTTTTAAATAAATTGTTAGTTACACACAATTTAACCTCTGACTCTCAAATAGGATATAATATTGGGTATAATAAATTTATTAATTACGATGCAAAATATACTTATTCAATAGTTTACGCAAAGTCTCTAGGCCCGTTTTCAGTTTTTTTTGAATTTTTTGGTGATTCAAGTTCAGAAACTTCTAATTCTACTTTTGACTCAGGCTTAACTTATCTCATCGACAACGATAAACAATTAGATTTGTCAATAGGTAAAGGTTTAAATAATGATTTGTTTTTTGTTAAATTAGGTTTTAGTATAAGTATTTACTAAAAAACTCTATACTTTTAAATTTATTTTATTTAAGTATAGTGCTAAATAAACCAAAACAATCTTGGAGTTCTCCTCTTGTATTCTTTATATTCTTTTAGATTTCCCCATTTATTTTCTCCGCTTTTTTCTAATAAATTTATTCCACTTACATATACAAGAAGTAAATACGTAAATATAGGAGATATAAGAGTGAATAGTTGATTTATCTCTAGTGATGAGTAGCTAGTTATTGCCACACCAATCCACAGAATAATTTCACCTAAATAATTCGGATGTCTCGAGAATTTCCACAATCCTGTTGTTATGAACTTATCTTTATTATCCTCGATTTTTCTAAAATTTGTCTTTTGAGTATCGGCTACTATCTCTATTGAAAATCCAATTACAAATAATATTATACCTGTATGTGTTATAGTATTTAATTCTATTCCATTTGATATTCCTGTTAATGCACAAAGGGCACAAATTGATACCCACATGCCCGAAACAGTAAATGCCATAAAAAACCAACTAAATGATTTTTTTATTTCCCTGAACCTTTTATCCTCGCCTGCTTTTTTTATTCTTAAAAATAAAAATGTTCCTAATCGTAAGGTCCAAATTATTATTAAAGCTGAAAGAATGATATTCCCAAAGTTACTAGTTCCATCATTGGAAGATATGAGTACATACAATATGATAGTTATGTATGATAAACTTCCAGTCAGGTCATAAAATTTCTCTGTTTTAAAGATAAAAGCAGGTATAAATAATAACCAGTGAAAAATAAAAGACAATATAATTCCATTTCTTACCTCATCGATTCCAGTAAGCAATCCCAGTGATACTGATATCAAAACAGCAACAAATGATATTATATAATTAGATAGAATATTATTCATGATTATCTATTTCTTCTCTCATTTTTTTAATTTCATCATATCCAACCCTACAACACCCTCCAATGATATCTGGTGATAAACTTAACCATTTTTTTATCATTTTATTTTCATACAATTTTTTTCCATTCCAAATTTTTTCTTTTGGATTATAAACTTCTCCTGAGTTGGGATAAATTATAATTTTCTTTTTAGTATTATTTTTTAAAATTTCATATGCCTCTTTAACATAAAGTGGTGAAAAGCAATTAAGTCCAATAGTACTGATATGATCAAACTTGGATAGGATATTGCAGGCTTCAGAAATTGATGAACCGTCCCTAAAATTAATATCATCATTACATGTCATAGATACCCATATTTCTTTATCCAGTTTATCAAAAATTTTAGAAAGTATTTTGATTTCTCTCAAGCAAGGTATGGTTTCGTATAGAATAATTTCATATTCAATCTCTTTAATAATATTAAGATTATTAATATGAAAATTTAATATTTCATCATCAGTTGAATCATAAATACCAACATATTCTGAGGCACTTTTCTTGTATGATGCAAATGGGCCTAAACTAGCTACAATTTTAATATCCCTATTTGTATTAGACTCCTTAATGGCCTCTTTGGCTATATCTAATGATTTTTGAAATATCTTTTTAATCTCCTGCGAATCTATTCCTCTTTCTTTTAATATATCATAACTAATTTGATATGTAGAAGTCAATAAATAATCTGCACCTGAATTGATATAACCTAAATGAATTTTTTTAATGAGTTCAGGATTATCAATCAATGCATTTCCAGTCCAAAGTCTATTATTAAGATTATAACCATCTAACTCTAGTGGATATGACATACTCCCGTCTAAAAGTTTGATATTATTTTTCATACAACTAAATTAAGAAAGTCTATGATAGGAAATTTAAAATAAACTATATTTGCATCCTATTAATAGGGCGCTTAGCTCAGTTGGTTTAGAGCACCTCGTTTACACCGAGGGGGTCGGGGGTTCGAATCCCTCAGCGCCCACATTTTTTAACCTCAACTACTAGTTGGGGTTTTTTTGTGGAAAAGATTTTACAAAGGAAACTATAAATGCTGAAAATGATACAATTAATGCTAGTATTAAAACCTTAAATTGTAAGGTTTCATAATTGGGAAGTTCGTCTACCCACATTGCTTCCATTCTCCAAATAAATGCCCTAAACATTATACAAGATGTATACCCCCATGCACCACATAATAAACCTATCCCTCTTTTTGATTTTAAGTTTACTATGCCAGCAATTAATAATAAGAAAACACTTATATAATCTGCTGTTAGTGCTAGATTAGATTGATCATATAAATTGTGATACCATGTTTCATAACAAAAATATATGATACCAAAGGTAATTGCTAACCAACCTAAGAATTTGTTGATATTCATTATAATAAAAAAGTATATAAATAAAATTAAGAATTTTTAATTGAGATTGATAATCAAAAAGAGTTATTAAAACTCACTTTTTTATTTTAAAGTTGATTGTATCATACTTAAAATCAATGGTTTGCAAACTTGATTTTATCTTATTTGTTCCCTTCTTTACAACCACTTTAAATCCTAATTGAAATTTGAAGTCATTTTTATAAAGTAAAAAACGACTCTTCACATTCATTCTCCTCTATTTTTTTGTCCTTTAATACCAAGTAAATTATCACCTAGTTCATCCCTAGCATCATCAGCTAATTTCTCCATTTTTTTTGCAATCTCAGGAAATTTATCATAGACATTAACTCTCTCTTGAGGATCATCCTTTAAATTATATAATTCATTTTTTTCTATAAGATTCATCTCATACTTTACAGGAATTCCATCTTTTCCTCCAGCTTTTCCATTAAGTGACCTGTAAGTCCTTGAAAATTGAATTTTCCAATTATTCATTCTAATTGAATGGAGCTCATTAACCCTGTAGTAGAAGTATAACTTTTCATGAGGAGATTGATCTACTTCACCTGACAACAAAGGCCAAATATCTTTTCCATCAATTTTATTTTGTGATAATTTTGACCTAGTAATATTTGCAAAAGTTGGCATCCAATCAATAGCCATTATCGGCTCATCAATTTCATTAGGTTTCAATCCATTTGGAAATTTAATTATGCTAGGAACTCTAACTCCACCTTCCCAAGTTGTCCCTTTTCCCTCTCTGTAAATCCCAGATGAACCTGAATGATTTCCATAAGAAAGCCACGGCCCATTATCAGATGTAAAAACAACAATTGTATTTTTAGTTAGACCACTCTCTTCTATTTTATCTAAAACCCTTCCCACTGAATAATCTATCTCTGTTATAACATCTGCATAGAGTCCATTTCCAGTTATATCCTCAAAGTCTTTAGATACAAAAAGTGGAACGTGAGGCTGAGGATGAGCAATATAGAGAAAGAAGGGGCTGTCCTTATTTTTTTCAATAAAGTCTATGCTTTCAGATGTTATATCTTTTGTTAAGTTAGACTGATCTATTATCTCTTTTAGGGCATTTTCATTTCTGTATAAAAGCAAATCTTGAGGGTATCCCTCTGGATATTCTGGATGCCATCTCCACATATCATTTGAATACAATATTCCATAGAATTCATCAAATCCATGATTTGTAGGAAAGAATTCTTTTTTGCTTCCAAGATGCCATTTACCAAAAATTCCTGTTTTATAACCATTATCTTTTAACATCTCTGCTAGGGTATATTCATCATGACTTATACCTGAATCTGATGTAGGACCAAAGGCATTGTAAATCCCTATCCTATTTGGGTATGCACCAGTAAGTATAGCTGCTCTTGAAGCTGAACATACTGGTTGAGCTGCATAATATGATGTTAGTTTAACTCCATCATCAGCAAGTTTATCAATATTGATTGTCTCTATTGTCTTTGATCCATAAGAAGATAAATCACCGTATCCAAGATCATCAGCTAAAATGAAGATAATATTTGGATTATTATTATGCTTTTCACAGGAGAGAATAACTAATAATATTATTAAGGATATAATTCTTTTTAACATTCTAATTTTAATAACTTTAAAAATCAAATATTACTAATTACATTAATTTATGAAAAAAATTTTATTAATATCTCTTGTCTCATTCAGTGCATTTTCTCAAACCTCAAATATTTTTGAACCTATTGATGTCTTTGACTTAGAATATGTCTCTAATACTCAAATATCCTCCAATGGAGATAAAGTATTATATCAAAGAAACTTTAATGATATAATGACAGATGAAAGTTTTTCAAACATTTGGTTAATAGATTATGATGGAACAAATAATAGACCAATAACAACAGGAAATTTTAAAGATAATTCTCCAAAATGGTCCAATAAAGGAGACAAATTTATATTCAAATCAAATAGAGAAGGAAAATCTCAAATTTTTCTGTTTGATTTAAATAATAATTCAATTCAGAAATTAACAAACTTTCAATATTCAATTGATTCAACACAATGGTCACCAGATGACAACTATATTTTATTTTCATCATTTATTGATAGTGAAAGGGATACTCTAATCGAGATGCCAGATAAGCCTAAGGGGGCAAAATGGAACGATCCTCCAGTTGAAATATCAGACTTAAATTATAGATATGACAGCTCTGGATTTAGAAAGCCTGGTGAGGTTCAATTCTTTACCATCCCTATTAATGGAGGGACACCTAGACAAATTAGTAATATAAAACCTGAAAAAAGAGCTGGACAAGGAGTCTGGCTTGGAAATGATAAAATTATTTTTTCTGCAAATCTTAATGAAGACTCTGATTACAACACAAATAACTCTGAAATATATGTACTTGATTTAAATTCAGGTGAGCATAAAGCACTTACTTCAAGAAATGGTCCTGATTATAGTCCAAAAGTTTCTCATGATAATTCTATGATTGCATATTTAGGCTATGATGATGAGTATTTAGGATATCAACAAAATTCAATATACATAATGAATTCTGATGGATCAGATAAATATAAAATTCAACTAGATATTGATAGAAATATTTCAAATATTTACTGGTCTGGTGATAATAAAAAAATTTTTTTTCAGTTTGATGATAAGGGAATAACTAAGATTGCTTCAACTACACTAGATGGAAAACTTAAAACCGAAGTAGATGAAGTTGGAGGCTTGTCATTTTCAAGGCCTTATAGTGGAGGATTTTTTAGTTTATCGAAGAATAATAGATACTCATTTACTTATGGGACAGCCTATAACCCTGCTGACCTTGCTGTTGGTTTTAGAGGATCAAAAAAGCGATTGACAAATTTAAATAAGGATTTATTTGATTATAAAAATCTAGGAAATGTTGAGGAGATATGGTATGAGTCTTCTTATGATGGCAAGATGATCCATGGATGGATTGTAAAACCTCCAAACTTTGATAGTTCAAAAAAGTATCCTTTAATTTTAGAGATTCATGGTGGCCCACATACAAATTATGGATTTCATTTTTCATCAGAGGTTCAACTCTTTGCATCTAAAGGCTACGTGGTTTTATATACTAATCCTAGGGGCAGTACTAGCTATGGTAAAGAATTTGGGAATCTGATTCATCATAATTATCCAAGTCAAGATTATGACGATTTAATATCAGGAGTCGACTTTGTGATTGAAAAAGGATATATAGATGAATCTAATCTTTTTGTTACTGGTGGAAGTGGAGGTGGAGTTTTAACATCCTGGATAGTTGGAAAAACTGATAAGTTTGCTGCTGCTGTTGTTGCAAAGCCAGTAATCAATTGGTATAGCTTTGTATTATATGCAGATAATATAGGATACTTTTATAAATACTGGTTTAAAGATTTCCCATGGGATGATCCTGAGAGTTATTTGAAAAGGTCACCTATAAGCTATGTTGGGAATGTAAAAACTCCTACTATGGTTCTTACTGGGGAAAAAGATTATAGAACTCCAATGGCTGAGAGTGAACAATTTTATGCTGGTTTAAAGTTAAATAAGGTTGAAACAATGCTTGTAAGAATTCCAAATGCTAATCATGGAATAGCTTCTAAGCCAAGTAATTTAATTGCAAAGGTTAATGCAATTCTAGCTTGGTTTGAAAAATATAAAAAATGAAAGTACTATTAACAGGGTCATCTAAAGGTATTGGATATAAAATAGCTCAGGATCTTTTAGCTAAGGGACATGAACTTGCACTTCATTATAATAAAAATGAATCTCCTTTAAAGGATTTGATGAAAGAAGATAAGACTGGTTCATTCTCTATTCAAGCTGACCTTTCTAAGCAAGAAGAGATAAAAAAAATGGTAGTAAACACTATTGATAAATTATCTTTTCCTGATTGCATAATTAATAATGCAGGTATTGCTGAATCAGCAGATATTTCCTTGGATATTAATAGTTGGAGCAAGATGTTTGACAAAACAATTGATGTAAATCTTAAAGCACCTTCATTGATTTTTAAGGAATTTCTAAAAATTAAAAGAGAGAAAAAAATTAACTCTAGATTGAGAATCATAAATATTGCATCCAGAGCTGCATTCAGAGGTGAGCAACAAGATTATATCTCCTATGCATGCTCCAAGGGAGGAATTATCTCATTAACAAAAACTATTTCAAGATCATTTGGACAGACAGATAATATTGTAGCAATAAGTATAGCCCCTGGATTTGTGAGAACTGAGATGGCTCAGCGTTTTATTGATAAACATGGTGAGGATGTCGTTAAGCAAGGGATTACTCTAGATAGACTTACAGAGCCAAAAGACATATCACCATTAGTCTCACTAATTGTCTCTGGTAAAATGGATCATTCAACTGGGTCAACAATTGATGTAAATGGTGGAAGCTTTTTAAGATAGTTAGACTGAAAATTTTAATTTAATAATCAATTAGTTATATTGAGGTTTAATCATAAATTAATAAAAATGAAAAATTATATTTTAACGCTTTTACTTGTTTTTACAACTGCGCTAAGTGCTCAAGATCAAATTGTATGGAATCAAGTTGGAGTAGTAGCTAATGATGGATATGCATCAGATTTAGCAAAAACTATAGATGACTTTTATGGAAGCATTGAAATGCCTGAAGGTGCATCAGTCTCTTTAACAGCAGTTTATCATCATGGATTAGGTCACGAGCCTACACATTATTTAAATTATGCAGGAACTGTCGATGGATTAGTTGCATTAAGACAACTCAGAGGTGGTCCTGAATATGATGCATATGTTAATAATTTCAGTAAATATGGTAAAACAATTTCAAGTGTTCATGGAAGGACTTTTATGAGATTTAATGCAGATGATTCAGATGATCCAATTTCTCAAGTTTGGGAATGGAGAGTTGAAGATCAAGCTGCATTTGTAAAAGCTTTTAATGAATTAGTTGAAACATTTAAACCAGACGGCTACATGTCTCTAGGTGGAATGTTTGGTGGAATTAGTACAGAGGGAGAGTCTCACTATGTATATGTTACTCACAATGATTATAAGGCAATGTTAGAGTGGGGGCCAAAGACACCAAAAGAATTAGCTGCTTTTGAAAAGTTTATTAAAACTGTTGATGCATTTTCTGAATTTAAAGGTACATATAGTGCATGGACTGTTAATACTTATTAATATTTAACAATTACTATATTATAATTATTAGACCCTCCACTGGAGGGTTTTTTATTAAATTGCAAAAAAGAATTTATGGAGAATTTTATTTTAGCTATTGATGCAGGAACTACAAGCTCTAGGGCAATATTATTTGACAAAAATGCTAACCCTATTGAGATTGCTCAACATGAATTTAATCAGTTTTTCCCTAAAGAAGGATGGGTTGAACATGACCCAATAGAGATATGGAATACTCAATTAAAAGCAATTAGAGAAGTCATCCAAAAATCTAAAATTGATCCAAAAAATATTGATTCAATAGGAATAACAAATCAAAGAGAGACAACAGTTATTTGGAATAAAGATACTGGACAACCAGTCTATAATGCAATTGTATGGCAAGATAGAAGGACTGCAAGCTTCTGTGATAAGCTAAAAGAAGAGAATAAAAGCGAACTTATTCAAGATAAAACAGGATTAGTTATTGATGCATATTTCTCTGGAACAAAAATAAAATGGATACTTGATAGCAAGAGTGAGATTCGAGAACAAGCCGATAAAGGACAACTTATTTTTGGTACAATAGATACTTGGTTAATATGGAATTTAAGTAAAGGAAAATATCATTTAACAGATCCTTCAAATGCAAGTAGAACCCTTCTTTATAATATAAAGGATGACGTATGGGATGATGAATTATTAGAAATTTTTGATGTTCCAAGAAATATTTTACCAAAAGTTGTTGACTCATCTGCAATATCAGCATATATAGATGAGGAAATTCTAGGTAGTAAAATTCCAATTGCTGGAATAGCCGGTGATCAACAAGCTGCATTATTTGGACAGTTATGTGTTAATCCTGGTGATATAAAAAACACATATGGTACGGGATGTTTTTGTATGATGAATACAGGACAATCAGCAGTAAAATCAAAAAATAAAATGCTTTCAACAATTGCCTGGAGAATAAATGGAGAACTCACATATGCTCTTGAGGGTAGTGTGTTTGTTGCAGGTGCTCTTATTCAATGGCTTAGAGATAAATTAGCTATTATTAAGGATGCACCTGAAGTTGAAAATCTTGCAAATACAGTTAAAGACAATGGTGGTGTAACTTTTATTCCTGCATTATCTGGTTTAGCTGCTCCTTATTGGGACCCCTATGCTCAGGGAACAATTTTTGGTATCACTAGAGGAACTGAAAATGGTCACATAGCTAGAGCAGCACTCGAATCAATTGCTCTTAGAACTAGAGATATAATTATTGAAATGCAAAAAGATGCAGATATAAACTTTACAAATTTGAAAGTAGATGGTGGAGCCAGTAATAATAATCTTTTAATGCAGATTCAATCTGATTTATTACAAACTAATGTAGTAAGACCCAAAACTACTGAGACTACAGCACTTGGAGTAGCTTTCCTAGCTGGACTCGCTTCTGGGTTCTGGAAGAATATTTCAGACTTAAATGATTTATGGATAGAAGATAGATCGTTTAAACCAAATTTAAAAAATGATTCAACACAGATAATTAATCTTTGGGAAACTAGAATTAATAAACTTCTTAAGGTTAATGAATAGAAATGACTCCATCGTTAAATTAAACAAAGTTCTTGAATGGGATATTGTAATTATAGGGGGAGGCGCCTCGGGTCTTGGAATTGCAGTTGATGCCTCAAAAAGGGGATACAAAACATTACTTCTAGAAAAACATGACTTTGGTAAAGGTACTTCGTCAAGAAGTACAAAGCTTATTCATGGTGGGGTGAGGTATCTCCAAAACGGAGACATTACCTTAGTAATTGAGTCTCTAAAAGAGAGAGGAATTCTTAAAAGAAATGCACCTCATTTAGTTCAAGATCTAAGTTTTGTTATACCTACATATGATTGGTGGGCTAGTCCCTTTTATGGAATAGGGATGAAAATTTATGATATGATGGCAGGAAAGCTTGGACTAGGTAAATCAGTAATAATCTCAAAAGGAGAAACTGAAAAACTAATACCTAATGTCAATAAGAAAGGGCTTAGAGGTGGAGTTATCTACCACGATGGTCAATTTGATGATTCTAGAATGGCTATTACGTTAGCACTCTCTGCAAATTCTAAGAAAACAGCTTTATTAAATTATTGTAATGTAGATGGCCTAATAAAAAATAACAATGAAATTATTGGATTAAGTTTCACAGATTCAATTAATTCAAAAAAATATCAAGTTAAAAGTAAAGTTGTAATTAATGCAACGGGTGTTTTTGCTGAGGAAATAATTAGAATGGATCAACCGCAAATTGAAAAAATGATACAACCAAGTCAAGGAGTACACATTGTTTTGGAGAAAAAATTTTTAAAAAGTAAACATGCAATTTTAATTCCACAGACTTCAGATGGAAGAGTCCTTTTTGCTGTTCCATGGAAAAATTATGTAGTAGTTGGAACGACTGATACTCATATTAAAAATGCTAGTGAAGAGCCAAAGCCTTTAAAAGAAGAAATTGACTTTATTTTAAAGAACGCAAGTAAATATATGACGATTAAGCCAAATAAAGGTGATATAAAAAGTGTATTTGCTGGATTACGACCACTTGCTGCAACTTCTGATAAGAAGTCAACTAAAGAAGTCTCTAGAAGCCATAAAATTGATATTTCTCCCTCTGGTTTAATAAGTGTACTTGGTGGGAAATGGACCACTTATAGAAAAATTTCAGAAGATGCAATTGATACTGCAATTTCAATCAAAAAACTCAAAAAGAAAAAATGTAAAACTGAAAAAACAAAACTTTTTGGTTATAAGAAAAAGGTTGATTTCTCAGATCCAATGCATGTATATGGATCTCTTAAGAAAAAAGTTGAATCTTTAGGAGGTAAAGATGATAACAATTCATTATCAACTAAATTTTATATAACAAATAATATTATAGAATGGTCAATAATTCATGAAATGGCACTTACATTAGAAGACATTTTAGCACGAAGAACTAGATGTATTTTTTTAGATTCAAATGAATCTAAATTTATAGCACCGAATGTTGCAAAAAAAATGGCTGAAGTTTTAGAAAAAGATCAAGAATGGATTGATACCGAGTTAAAAAATTTTAATAAATTAATCAAAAATTATACTGTATGATAAGTCCTTATATTGCCGAATTTATTGGTACAGCAATACTATTACTTCTTGGTTCTGGTATTGTTGCTAATGTTAGCCTATCCAAAACTAAAGGTTTTGATCAAACTCCATTAATTACAATTACAACTGCATGGGGTTTTGCTGTATTTGTTGCAGCCTATATTACAGGCCAATTTAGTGGCGCTCACTTAAATCCAGCAGTTACAATTGGATTAGTTGTTGCCGGAAAATTCTCAAGTGAATTAATGATAGGTTATATTATTGCTCAAGTCCTTGGGGCTATGCTAGGTAGCTGGTTAACATACCTGTTCTATATAGATCATTATAGGTCAACAACTGATGAAAACAAAGTTATGGGGTCATTCTGTACATCTCCTGCAATTAGAAATTTTAAAAATAATTTTTTCAGTGAGTTTCTAGCAACATTTATTCTAATATTTGGAATATTATATATTGTAGAACCTAACATTATTGTTGAAGGTCTTGATGCTAATTTTGGAATAGGATCACTTGGCGCACTTCCAGTAGGTATTTTAGTTTGGGTTATAGGATTAAGCTTAGGTGGAACAACCGGATATGCAATTAATCCTGCAAGGGATTTAGGTCCAAGGATTATTTACCAACTTATACCTAGAAAAAATAAAATTTCAGATTGGGCTTATAGTTGGATTCCTATTTTTGGTCCATCTCTTGGTGCGTTGGTAGCAGGTCTTCTTTACTTATACTTTAATTAAATGAACAAAAATAAAATTGCATTAATAACAGGGGCGACCTCTGGTATTGGAGAATCAACTTCTCA